>CAZOLL010000189.1:0-8013 GCA_964580365.1 uncultured Phycisphaeraceae bacterium | reverse complement strand
TTCGACGCGCTGCAGACCTCGATCAGCATCTGCGACCAAGAGGCGATCGAGCTGACGCTGCCGCTCGTGAAAGAGAAGAACATCGGCGTGATCGCCAAGCGGCCGATCGCGAACGCGGTGTGGCGCAAGGACAAGGAAGCGGACGTGCGGGCGTACGACCTCGCGTACTGGAAGCGACTGCAGGAGCTGAAGTACGACTTCGCGACCGGCGACGCGCGCAACAAGGAAGGGGCCGAGAGCCCGGGCGGCATCGCCATGCGATTCACCGCGATGCAGGAAGCGGTCGACGTGCTGATCGTCGGCACTTCCAAGCCGGAGCGCTGGAAGCAGAACGCCGACGTCATGCGCGCCGGCCCGCTGCCGAAGGAGCTCGAGAAGGCGATCCGCGCGCGCTGGAAGGAAGTCGCGAAGCCCGACTGGATCGGCCAGACCTGACCGAGGCGCGGGTTACTGGCCGGCGCGCTCCGTGGGCCACTCCACCGGTGCTGTCGGCGACGGAGTCGAGCACGGTCACCGACGGCACGTTCGCGCCGGCCGCGTCGCAGTCCTCCTTCCGTTTGCGACGCGCCTCCGGCCCGAGCCGCCACGGTGCGACGACCGCGAGGCCGCGTCCGGCGCAGCTACGTCCCGGTCGACTCGAGCTCTTGCCAGCGCGCGTACGCGTCGGCGAGCTCCTGATCGAGGCGCGGCAGCCGGTCGAACGCGCGCTGCGCGGCGGCGGGGTCGTTCGCGAAGAACGCGGGGTCCGCCATCGCCGCGTGCAGGCCGTCGCGCTCCGACTCGAGAGCTTCGATCTTCGCCGGCAGTGCTGCGAGCTCCTGGGTCTCGCGGAAGCCGCGCTTCTTTTTCGGCGCCGGCGCGGCGTTCAGCGCGGGCGCCGCGGAGCGCGGCGGATCCTTGCGCGGGGCGATGTTGGAGGTCTGCGGCGCGACCCGGGCGCGCACCCAGTCGTCGTAGCCGCCGACGAACTCGCTCACGGCGCCGCCGCCTTCGAGGACCATCGTGCTCGTGACGACTCGGTTCAAGAACTCGCGGTCGTGGCTGACGAGGAGGATCGTGCCGCTGTACTCGACGAGCAGGTCCTCGAGGACCTCGACGGTCTCCGCGTCGAGATCGTTGGTCGGCTCGTCGAGCACGAGCAGGTTGGACGGGCGCGCGAACAGACGCGCGAGGAGCAGCCGGTTGCGCTCGCCGCCCGACAGATCACGGATCGATCCGCGGATCTGCTCGGGACGAAACAAGAAGTCGGAGAGGTAGCCGACCACATGGCGTCGCGACTCGCCCAGCGTCACGTACTCGCCGTCGGTCACGTTGCCCGCCACGGTGCGCGACTCGTCGAGGACGGCGTGGAGCTGATCGAAGTACCCGATCTCGAGCCGCGTCCCGTGTCGAACGACGCCCGCCGTCGGCGCGAGCTCGCCGAGCAGCAGGCGCAGCAGCGTGGTCTTCCCGGAACCGTTCCGTCCGATCACGCCGATCTTGTCGCCGCGCATGATGGTGGTCGTGAGCCCGCGCACGATCGGAGTCGTCGTGCCGGGGTACGTGAAGCCGGCGCCGGCGAGATCGATGACGAGCGCACCCGAGCGGGCGGCCGCCGCGAGTTCGACGGTCGCCGCTCCGACCTTCTCCTTGCGCGCGCGCCGTTCTGCGCGCAGTCGTTCGAGCGCGCGGACTCTCGCGGCGGCGCGGGTGCGGCGCGCTTTCACGCCCTGCCGCGCCCACGCCTCCTCCTGCTCGAGCCGCTTGTCGGCGCGCGCGAACTCGAGCGCTTCGGCCTCCGCGTCCGCGTCACGACGGGTGACGAAGTCGTCGTAGCCGCACGCGTAGCTCTTGACGCGGCCACGGTCGACGAGCGTGACGCGCGTCGCGAGCCGGCGGAGGAACGCACGGTCGTGGGTGACGAAGAGGAGGCTCGACCGGGATCGGAGCAGCACCTCTTCGAGGTTTTCGATCGCTTCGACGTCGAGGTGGTTGGTCGGCTCGTCGAGCACGAGCAAGTCGGGGGAGGAGACCAGCGCGCGCGCGAGCAGAACGCGCCGGCGCCTGCCGACCGAGAGCTTCGTCCACTCCTCGTCCAGCTCGACGCCGACGGCTTGCAGCGCGCGTTCGATCTCCGGCTCGCGCTGGAAGTCGCCGCTCTGCTCGATGGCGTGGTGGAGTCGATCGACCTCGGCGAGCTGCGAGGGCGTCGGATGCGCGGGCAGCGCGTGAAGGAGGTGGTGGTAACGCGCGAGTCGCTCTCCCGAGCCGGGGATTCCGAGCGCGACGATGTCGCGCGCGGGACCGGTGACGTCGTCGGGCAGCCGCTGGGCCAGCTCGGCGACGCGGAGATCGGCGCGGCGCGCGATCGAGCCTGCGGTGGGCGTGAGCGCACCGAGCACGAGGCGGAGGAACGTCGACTTGCCGCTGCCGTTGCGGCCGACGAGACCGACACGCTCTCCGGGTGAGATGCCCCATTCGACGTCTTCGAGCAGCGGCGGACCGCCGTAGCCGAACGCGACCTGCTGGAAGTTGACGAGGCTCATGCCATCCGTGGCTCCGGCGCGGCGCACTCGCGCCGGCGGCGGGCCGCGCAGCGTAGGCGATGGCGGCGGGATTCCGTGCGCCCCGGTTCGTGCGGGCGCGGCCGAAAGCGAATGAGGCCCGATCGAAGCGATTCGACCGGGCCTCGTGCCGCACGTGCGGCGATGTCTGGCTCCCCGAGTAGGACTCGAACCTACAACAACCCGGTTAACAGCCGGGTGCTCTACCATTGAGCTATCGGGGAATTCGGGGCGGCGATGCTACCGGCCGCGTTCTCGCTCTTCTCGTCACTCCTTCTTCTTTTTCTTGACCTTCTCCTCGCGGCGCGCGGATTCGTCGGCGCCCTGTTCTTTGTCGTCCTTCTTCTTGTCGTGCTTGCCGTTTTCCTGCGGCGCGGAGAACCGCGGGCCGGTGGGGGGCACGAGCGTGCCGGGCTCCGACGGCTTCAAGAGCTCCATCACGCGGAACAGCGTCTGGGGCAGCTCGTTTCGCGGGCAGATGAGGTCGATCTGCCCGCGCTTCAACAAGAACTCCGAGCGCTGGAAGCCTTCGGGCAGGTCCTGCTTGATCGTGTTCTGGATCACGCGCGGGCCGGCGAAGCCGATGAGCGCGCCCGGCTCCGCGACGATGACGTCGGCCATCGTCGCGAACGACGCCGTCACGCCGCCGGTCGTGGGGTTGGTGAGTAGCGAAATGTAGAGCCCGCCGCGATCGGCGAACCGCGCGAGCGCCGCGCAGGTCTTCGCCATCTGCATCAGCGAGAGCGCGCCCTCGTGCATGCGCGCACCGCCCGATGCAGAGACGAGCACGAGCGGGATGCCGCGGTCCTGCGCGATCTCGACCGCGAGCGTCACCTTCTCGCCGACGACGACGCCCATCGACCCGCCCAGGAACTTGAAGTCCATCGCGCCGAACGCGACCTCGCGGCCCTGGATGCGGCCGACGCCGATGACCATCGCGTCGTCGCGCCCGGCCTTCTTCTTGGTGTCGGCGAGCTTTTCGGCGTAGGTGCTCTTGTCCGTGAAGCGCAGGCGGTCGACCGGCTTCAGGTCGACGTAGAGCTCCTCGAACGTCCCCGGGTCGAGCGTGAACTGCACGCGCTCTTCCACCGTCGGCGTCATGTGGAAGCCGCACTTCTTGCAGATCTTGAAGTTCTCGACGAGCTCCTTGGTGAAGATCATCTCCCCGCAGGTGGGACACTTGGTCCACAACCCACCGGGCATGTCCTTCCGTCTGAAGCGGACCCAGGCCACCGCTGCTCCCGTCTGTTCCTAACCGACCTTGGACGACTCGGACGACTTGGCCGAACTCGCCGCGACCGCGAGGCTTCGGAGTTCGCGAACGCGCGCGCCGACGTCCGGCGCGCCGAAGATCGCGGAGCCGGCGACGAACACGTCGCACCCCGCCCGCGCCGCGGCGGCGATGGTATCCGGCCCGATGCCGCCGTCGATCTCGAGGTCTCCGCGGAAGCCGTACTCGTCGCGGATGCGGGTCGCCTTGCTGAGCACGTCGGCGATGAACCTCTGGCCGCCGAAGCCGGGGAAGACCGACATCACCAGCACGAGGTCGAGGTCGGCGAGGAACGGCCGGATGCGCTCGGCCGGAGTGTCCGGGTTCAGCGCCATGCCGACGCGGCGGCCGCGCTTCTTCACGAGGTCGATCGTGCGGCGCGCGTCGCCCGGGGCTTCGACGTGGAACGTGTAGAGGTCGGCGCCGGCGTCGAGGAACGCGGGAGCGAACTTCTCCGGGTCGGTGATCATCACGTGCACGTCGAGCGGGACGCTCGCGATCTTCTTGATGCGCGCGACGACCGGCGGGCCGATGGTGAGGTTCGGCACGAAGTGGCCGTCCATCACGTCGACGTGGATCCAGTCGGCGCCGGCCTGCTCCACCCGCGCCACCTCGTCCGCGATGCGGGCGAAGTCGCACGACAGGAGCGACGGGGCGATCTTGATCAAGCGGCGGCTTCCTCGAGCGCGACGATGCCGGGGAGGCGCTGCCCCTCGAGCATCTCGAGCGAGGCGCCGCCGCCGGTCGACACGTGCGAGAAGCGCTCCGTGAGCCCGAACTTCGCGGCGGCCGCGGCGGAGTCGCCGCCGCCGACCACGGTGCAGCCGTGGCATTCGGCGATCGCTTCCCCGACCGACCAGGTGCCGGCCGCGAACGACGACCACTCGAACACGCCCATCGGGCCGTTCCAGACCACTGTGGCAGCGTCGCGAATCTCGTGCGTGTAGAGCTCGATCGTCTTCGGGCCGATGTCGAGGCCCATCCAGCCGTCCGGGATGCTGCCCTCGACGACCTTCGAATCGGCGCGCTCGTCGAAGCGCTCGGCGACGACGTGGTCGATCGGGAGCAGGAACCTCACCTTGCGGGCGCGCGCGAGCTGCAGGATCTCCTTCGCGACGTCGAGCACCTCGCGCTCGACGCGCGAGCTTCCGACGCCCTTCCCCTCGGCGATGAGGAACGTGTACGCCATCGCGCCGCCGACCAGCACGGCGTCGACGCGCTCGATCATGTTCTTCAGGACCGGGATCTTGTCGGAGACCTTCGCGCCGCCGAGCACGGCGACGAACGGCCGCTCCGGGTGCGAGAGGATGCGGCCGAAGTACTCGACCTCCTTCATCATCAGGAGGCCCGCGGCGGCCTTGCCCTTCATGTGGGCGACCACACCGGCCGTCGAGCTGTGAGCGCGGTGCGCCGCGCCGAACGCGTCGTTCACGTAGCAATCGGCGAGGTGAGACAGCCGCTCGGAGAGCGTCGCGTCGTTCTTCTCCTCGCCGGCTTCGAAGCGCACGTTCTCGAGCAGCGCGACCTCGCCCGGCTTCATCGACTTCACGCCGGACTCGACGTCGGCGCCGACCACCTGGTCGAACTTCTTCACCGGCTTCTTCAGGAGCTTCGACACGCGCTGCGCGATCGGGTCCATCTTCAACGACGGCGTCGGCCCGCCCTTCGGGCGCCCGAGGTGCGAGACGAGCACCACGCTGCCGCCGCGCTCGAGGATGCGCTGGATCGTCGGCAGCGACTCGCGAATGCGCAGGTCGTCGGTGATGACGCCGTTCTCGAGAGGGACGTTGAAGTCGACGCGCACGAGCACGCGCTTGTTCTTCACGTCGAGGTCGTCGAGCTTCAGGATGCGCTTCATCGACGCGCTCACTTGAGAGAGTGGGCTTTCGCGACCAGGTCGACCACCCGCTGCGAGTAGCCCCACTCGTTGTCGTACCACGCCACGACCTTCACGAGGTTCTGGCCGAGCACCATCGTCGACTGGGCGTCGAACAACGACGACCACGTGGTGCCGATCACGTCCGACGAGACGATCGGGTCCTCGGTGTACCCGAGGATGCCCTTGAGAGGCCCGTCCGCAGCGGCCTTCATCGCCGCGTTGATCTCTTCCTTCGTCGTCGCGCGCGACACCGTCGCGGTGAGGTCGACGACCGAGCCGTTCACGACCGGGACGCGCATCGCGACGCCGTCGAGCTTGCCCTTCAGCGACGGGATCACCTTGCCGACTGCCTTCGCGGCGCCGGTCGTGGTGGGGATGATGTTCGCGGCAGCGGCGCGCGCACGGCGCAGGTCCTTGTGGATCTGGTCCGCGGTCTTCTGGTCGTTCGTGTAGGCGTGCACCGTCGTCATCAGGCCCTTCTCGATGCCGACCTTCTCATGCAGCACCTTGGCGACGGGCGCGAGGCAGTTGGTGGTGCAGGACGCGTTCGAGATCACCTTGTGCTCGGCCTTCAGGATCTCTTCGTTCACGCCCATCACGACCATCGCGTCGATCTCGTCCTTCGGCGGCACGGTGAGGAGCACCTTCTTCGCGCCGGCGCGAAGGTGCTTCTCGCACGATGCCTTGTCCGTGAAGATGCCGGTCGACTCGATGGCGAAGTCGACGTTCATGTCCTTCCACGGCAAGGTCTCGGGGTCCTTCGCGGCCAGCACCTTGATGGCGCGACCCTCGACGGTGATCTGGCCCTCGGAGCCGACGACCGTCTTGCCGAAGCGGCCGGCGACCGTGTCGTATTTCAGGAGGTGCGCGAGCGCTGGGGCCGGGGCAAGATCGTTCAGCGCGACGATCTCGAAGCGCGAATCGTTCGACATGATGCGGAAGACCATGCGCCCGATGCGCCCAAACCCGTTGATTGCGATCCGGATCGCCATTGACTCGATCTCCTCCGCTTCGCGGTCTCCGGCGCGCCGCACGCGCGGTCGGACCGGGCTGCCGATTCTTCTTCCGCGCGCCGCGCGCGCAGTTCCGTTCGCGTTCTTCGAGCCGAAAGGAAGCGCGGCATTCTAGCTGCTCGGTTCCGGCATTCAACCGCTCCGAAAGAGGCCGCACGCCGCGCCTTGCGACGCGCCGCGGCGGCCGGGGGGGGCTCGGTCGTGCTCGCGGTTTCGGGCGGCGCGGACTCGACGGCGCTGCTCGAGACGTGCGCGGCCGTCCTGCGCGGGGAGGGCGCCTGCGACGGCTCACCGGCGCGAATCGTCGTCGCCCACGTCCACCACGGGGTCCGCGGCGCGGACGCCGACCTCGACGCGGAGTTCGTCCGCACGCTCGCGGCGACCCACGGTCTCGAGTTCCATCGGCTGCGGGCGAGCCCGTCCGCGGTGTGGAAGAACGGCCGCGCGTCCGAGGGACGCTTGCGCGCCGAGAGGTACCGCCTCCTGGCAGAGCTCGCGCTCCGCGTCGGCTCCTCGACGGTGCTCACCGCGCATCATCGCGACGACCGGGTCGAAGGAGTGATGCTCGCGGCGATCCGCGGCGCCGGTCTGCGCGGCCTCGCGGGGATCCGAAGGCGCCGTGCACTCACGTCGGACGGCGGGGTGATCGTCGCGCGTCCGTTCCTCGACGTGTCGCGCGCGACGCTCGTGGAGTTCCTCTCCGAACGCGGACGCACGTTCCGTGAAGACGCGACGAACGCAGACCCGGGGTACCTCCGCAACTTCGTGCGCCACGTCCTGCTCCCGCGACTGCGAGGCGACGCCCCGAGCTCCCGCGATCGCTTCGACCGCTCGATCGTCCGGCTGGCGCGGCTCGCACGCGTGATCGCGTGGCGAAAGGCGCGCGGCGACGCGACCGCACACGACGGCGAAGCGGTGCACGCGCGATTCGCCGGGCTCGCCGGCGCCCGAGCCACACGCCGGGCGTCGCTCGTCGTGCAGCGTCTCGTGCGCTCCGCGCAGGACGGCGCGGTGCAGGTCGACGCCGCGACGCGGATCGTCGTCACCGGAGGTGCGCTCACGCGCAGCATCGAGCCGGCGCCGCGCGCCCGCTCGCGCGTCATCGTGAAGCTGCACCGCTCCCGTGCGCACGTGTCGCGCGTGCTGCGCGCACTCTCCGCCCTGCGCCGCAACTCGCGGGAGCGCGCGTTGCACCTCGACGCCGATCGCGTCTCTCTCCCGCTCTGCGTCCGCGAACGGGCGCCCGGCGACCGTTTCCGTCCACTCGGCCGCGCGGTCGAGTCGCGCCTGAAGGGGATCCTCATCGCT
>CAZOLL010000188.1:0-8021 GCA_964580365.1 uncultured Phycisphaeraceae bacterium | reverse complement strand
ATGGCGACAACCTGGTGGTCAACGCCGGAACGGTCGTCGGAGGCGACGTCCGCGTCGAGTTCAGCGACGGCACGAGTGCTTTCTTGTGCTCGACCGCGATGGTCCGCGGGCGCGTGGTGCTGCGCGCCGGCGCCGGGAGCGACCTGATCACGTTGATGAGCGCAACGATCCTCGGGGCGTTCGACGGCTCTTTCGGCGAAGGCGTAGCGACCCTCTCGGCGCAGAACTCGGCGCTGGGCGGCAAAGCGAAGTTCCGCGCCGGCGGTTCGGACGACGTCGTCGTGTTGAACAGCACGTCGTTCGGCGGCGCGACGACGATCGACCTCGGCAACGGGACGAACTCGTCGGAGCTGAACGCGGTGCACTCCGACGGCTCGATGACGTTCCGCGGCGGCGCGGCCGCCGACGCCGTCGTCACGGACGACGCGACGCACTTCGACGGCGAGGCGCGCTTTGAGCTCGGCGGCGGTGCGAACACGATCGAGCTGACGAATACCACGTGCGGCTCTCTGCGCGCGACGGGCGGCACCGGTGAAGACTCGCTCGTGCTCGGGTTGCTCGGTTGCGGCGGAAACATGCGCGTCGATTTCGGATCGGACGCGCCGGGCGGCGACAACTCGTTCCTCGCCAGCTCGATCTCCGTGTTCGGCGGAGTCTCGCTGCGGGGTCGCGGCGGCGACGACCTCATCGTCTTCGACACGTCGAGTTGTGCCGGCGCGTTTCGCGCCGATCTGGGCGACGGAGCGAACGGGATGGTGGTGAACTCGTCGTCGAGCGTCGGCTCGCTCTCGGTCCGCAGCGACGACGGCGTCGACACTTGCGGATTCATCGGGCTGTTCGTGGCGCGCGACGCCGCGCTCCGGCTCGGCGGGGGCGCGAACACCGCCACGCTCAACTCGTGCGGGATCGGCGCGAAGTTCACCATCGTGACCGGCACCGGCGACGACAGCCTCGACCTCGCCGGCACCTCGATCCTCGGCAAGCGCTCGATCGACCTGGGCGGCGGCAGCAACACCGGCCCCTGACCGATCAGCCACTTGTTCCGACCGCATTGTGCGGGACATTGGCCGCTCGCTCCGGATCAAAGTTTCATCCCCGCTTCCCATCGGATCCTCCATGCGAATCGCGCCGTGCATCGTCCTCGTCCCGACGCTTCTCTTCTCGATCCCCCTCGCGCGTGCGGGCGACGTCACCGCGGTGGTGAAGAAGGGCAACCTTGTCCTGACCGGGACGGGCGCAGACGACCAGCTTGCCGTCACGCAGACCATGGTCGCGAACTCGAAGCAGTTCCGACTCGATCCATCCGGCTCGACGACCGTGAACGGCAACGCGGCCGACGCGCTGATCGACGACGTGAAGGGGGACCTGATCGTCGACCTCGGCACGGGCATGAACAGCCTCGCCGTGTCGGTGGCGAACCTGCCCGGCTCGGTCCGCATCTCGGCGCCGGCGACTGGTTCGATATCGTTCAACGCGGGGCTCGCGCAGATTCGCGGTTCGGTCATCCTCGACTCGGACGGCGCGGCGGCGGTGATCGGCCTGTCCTCGACGGTCGGCGTGCGCGGTGACGTCATCCTGCGCGGCGGCGCCGCCGACAACGATGCGTTCATCATGTCGACCGGCGTGTCGATCCTCGGCGACGTGAAGCTCGATTTCGGCGCGGGAACCTGCACCGTCGGCATGGGCGAGGGCTGGGTGCGCGGCAAGCTGTCGGTTCGGAACACAACCGGCGGTGCCAGCATCTCGATGTCGAACGGGTTCGTGATGGACGGGTCGGTGACGATCGCGACCGGAGCCGACTTCCTCACCATGAACTGCAGTGACACGGCGTTCGGCGGGAAGGTGAAGATTGCGACAGAGAGTGCGGCCGATTCCGTCCAGATGATCCAATGCTCGTTCGCGAGCGACATCCGCGCCGATCTCGGCGCGGGCGCGAACACGTTTTCGCTCGGCCAGAGTCGCGCGCGGCGCAATCTGCGCGTCATCGGCGAGGGCGGCGACGATGAATTCAAGGTCGAGCTCGATTCGGTCGTCGACGGCGAGTGCCGTTTCGACGCCGGCGACGGGACGAACGTGCTGACGTGCACAACATCGAAGGTCGGCTCGATGCGCGGTTCTGGCGGCGCCGGAGCAGACACGGCGAACGTGTTCGGCTTCGCTTCGGACGGCGCGGTTCGGTTCGACTTCGGCACCTCGCCGGCGATGGGCGGCAACGCATTCAACTTCGGCCAATCCCACCTGTTCGGGGATGTCACCTTGAACGGTGGCGCGAACCAGGATTCGTGCTCGTTCACCAGCACGGACATCGGCGGCGCATTCCGCGCAAGGTTCGGCGCAGGACCGAACTTCTCGACCATGACGACCACCGGAACGGATTCGATCCGCATCGACTTCGAGGGTGGCGCCGACAGTGCGACCTTCATGAACGTCGTTTCGCGCGGCGCGGTGAGTTTGTTCCTCGGAGAGGGGACGAACTCCGCGACGCTCACGCAAGTTCAGGTCGGCGGCAAGCTGACGGCGCGCGCGGGGGCCGGTGACGACACCCTCTTCCTCGCGGGCAATTTCTTCGGCAAGAAGTCGATCGACCTGGGCGGCGGGACGAACACCGTCTTCCCGTGAACCGGGCCGCGGTCAGGCGACGCTGAACTCCGGAGTCTCGCCGCGCGCGTGCGCGGCGACTGCCGCGAGCACCTCGCGGTTCAACGCGACGCCGAGCCCCGCGTGGGCGCCGGCCGAGTGCGGCAGGAGCAGCACGTTCTCGAGCGTCGCGAGCGCCGCGAGCCGTGGACACGGCTCGACGTCGAACACGTCGAGCCCGACGCCGCCGAGCCGTGAGCGAGACGCGAGCAAGGCGTCGAGGTCGACGCACTCCCCGCGCGCGGTGTTCACGAGGATGGCCCCCGGCTTCATCGCCGCGATCTCGGCCGCGCCGATCAGGCCGCGCGAGGACGGCGTGAGCGAGCAGTGCAGCGTGACGACGTCGGCCTCCGCGAGAAGCTTCGCCTGCGGCGCGGTGCCGGCGACGGCGGGGTCGTGGGAGATCACCTTGGCGCCGAGTGCGCGCCAGACCTCCGCGGCGCGCGCGCCGATCACTCCGAGCCCGAACACGCCGATCGTGACGTCCTTCAGGAGCGGTAGCGCGAGGTCGCGCATCGCGGACCGCGCCCATTCGCCGCGCTCGGCGCGGCGCTGCAGGCGCGGCAGGCGTCGGAGGAGCGCCGTCGTCATCGCGAGCGCGGTGTCGACGACCGCGTCGCGCCGCGCCCGCGGGCAGCGGACGACGCGCACGCGCGCGGCGCGCGCGGCGGCGAGGTCGACGTGGTCGTGTCCGGACGTCGTCGTCACGACGAGCGCGAGCTGCTTCATCTCCGCGAAGCGTTGCGCCGGAATGGGCGTCTTGGTGTTGATCACGAGCACGCGCGCGTCGGCGGGCGGTGCGGACGCCGATGGAGTCTCGGCGACCTCGAAGCGGAGCGCCTCGAGGCCGGCTCGCAGCTCGCTGCGTTCTTCGTCGTGGACGTGCTCGGACGGGCCCCAGAGGACGGCGCGTCCGGCGCTGGCGGACTCCATGCCGACCATGAACGCGACTCGTGTCGGTGAAGTCAATCCCGGCGCGCCGCGGCGCCGGCGCCCAGGCATTGGTTGGCGCGGGCCGGCTGTTAGACTCCCGCGGACTTTTTCCCGCTGAAGCCACCCCGCACCGGATCCCTTGATGTCCCTCTTCCGCCGCCGCCGCTGGATCCTCTTCTCCGCCGACAACGGTGTGAGCGTGGTCATGTACCGGCCGATCGCGGCGCTGCTGCAGGCCGACCCGCGCGTGCGTCTCTTCCACTCGATGCACTTCCGCCGCGAACGTCGCGTCGATCACGAGCTGCGCGAGAACCCGCGGACGTTCTTCGCCAACAACGGCATCCAGTCGGGAGTGATTCACTACAAGATCGGCCGCAATCTCCCCGTCGACGCCTACATCACGCCGAACTTCAGCAACCGCCTGCACAACGATCGCGCTCGGCTCAAGATCCAGGTGTTCCACGGCGTGTCGTTCAAGAACTACTGCATCAAGGAGAAGGCGCTCCGCTACGACCGCCTGTTCCTCCCCGGCGCCTATCACCGCCGCCGCTACATCGAGTCCGGCCTGTTCAAGGAAGGCGATCCGCGCCTCGTGGTCACCGGCCTCGCGAAGCTCGATCGCCTCGCGCGCGGCGAGCTGAAGCGCGATGAGATCCTCCCCTCGCTCGGCCTCGACCCCGCGCTGAAGACGGTGCTGTTCGCACCGACCGGCGACGAAGGCAACGCGCTGCACCGCTTCGGCGACCAGATCATCGAAAACCTGCGCAGGCTCCCGATCAACCTGATCGTGAAGCCGCACGACCACGCCGACCCCGACAAGAAGTGCAAGGTCGACTGGATCGAGCGCCTGCGCGCAATGAAGTTCGAGCGCTTCCACGCCTCGCTCGGATCGGACGTCGTGCCGCTGCTCGCGGCGTCCGACATGCTGCTCACCGACGCGTCGTCGGTCGCGTTCGAGTACACGGTGCTCGACCGGCCGATCGTCTTCATGCACGTCCCCGAGATCCTCGAGGGCGAGAACGCGCACCAGTTCGACATGAAGACGTGGGGCCGAAAGGGCGGCGACATCGTCCACGACCCGAAGGAGCTGCTCGAGCTGGTGCCGCGCCTGCTCGAGAACCCGAACGAGAAGAGCGAGATCCGCCGCGCGATCGCGGCCGACTTGTTCCATCGCCCCGGCCACGCCGCCGAGCGCGCCGTCGCGCAGATCTACCGCGACCTCGGGATGGAAACGCCCGCCGCGCTCGAGCAGACCGAGGCCGCCGCCGTCGGGTGAGCCCGCGTCACCCGCTCGACGGGCGGATCGTCACGAGCAGAAGTCCCGCAAGCACTCCCGCGCCGGACAGCGCGACCGTGCCCGGCACCGTCTGCCCGAGCCACAGGTAGGCCGCCGCGGCCGTGATGAACGGCTGCACCAGGATCGCGATCGCGGTCGTCGACGCGCGCACGCGGGCGAGCGCGACGCCGTTCAGCAGGTAGGCGATCACGGTGGGGAAGATCAGGATCCACGCGAGCGACGCCCACTCCGTCTCGCGGCCCGCGATCGGCGGTGCGAGCTCCGTGCCGCGCGCGAACCACGGCAGGAACGGCGCGGACAACACGTACACCCACGCGATGACGACCGCGGCGCCGAGTCGCGCGAGCAGCGGCTTCGCGAGGACGAGGTAGCACGAGTAGGACAGCGCGTTCGCCGCGAGCAGCAGGTTGCCCGTGCGGTGCTCCGAGACGTCGGCACCGCGCGCGAGGAACAGCGGCGCGGCGCCCGCGAGAGCGACGAGGATCCCGGCGACGCGCAGCGTCCGCGCGCGCTCGAGCCCGACGGCGATCGCGACGGCGTAGGTGAAGACGGGGATCAGGCACATCAGCAGTCCGGCGTTCACGCCGGTCGAGCGCTTCAACCCCTCGAGGTAGAGGCCCTGATTCAATGCCACGCCCAGGATCGCGCAGGCGAAGAGGCGCGCGAGGTCGCGCGCCGGCGGGATCGCGCGCCGGCGGTGGAGCGCAAGCGCGAGCAGGAGCAGGACAGCGCCACCGACGGAGATCCGCCAGAAGGCGACCGCGCGCGGCGCGAACCCGCCGTCCCGCATCGCGACGGTGCCGAACACGGGGAACAGGCCGAAGCAGAGCTGGACGACCGCGAGCGCCGCGAGGCCCTTCGCGCTCGACTTCTTCCCCGCCGCCTCCGGGCGCTCGCTCACGCGCCCGCGCTTCCGGCCGTCGGTTTCCGCGTGGCGGCGAGCACGGCGTCGATGGACGCGTCGAGCCCGAGGCGCGACGTGTCGATGCGGCAGTGCGCCTGCGCGTAGAGCGGCTTCCGGGAGCGCAGGAGCGCGCGCAGCTCGGCCATCGCGCGCGGGTTGTCCGCCATCGGACGGCGGTCACCCTGTGCGACGACGCGGTTCCAGTGATCGCTCGGCGTGGCCTCGAGCCACACGGTGAAGCAACGCGCGCGGAGCGCCGTCCACGCATCTTCGTCGCCGACGATCCCGCCGCCAGCCGCGATCACCATCCGGCCACGCTTCGCGAGGACGCGGTCGAGCGCCTCGCGCTGCAGCCGGCGGTAGTACGGCTCGCCGTGGGTCGCGAACAGGTCGGCGAGCTTCATGCCGGCGGCGTCCTCGACGGCGCGGTCGAGCTCGACGAACGGCGCACGGAGGCGCTTCGCGAGCGCACGGCCGATCGTCGTCTTCCCTGCCCCGCGCAGACCGACGAGCGCGATCTTCGGGCGGGCCGCGCCCGCGTTCGCCGCGGCGGGCGGGGGCTCGGCGCCGGAGAACAGGCGCTCGATCGGCACCGACAGCGAATCCGCGACGCGCTTGAGGTTCGCGACGGAGATGTTGCCGCGGCCGACCTCCAGGTCGTGCAGGAAGCGCTCCGAGAGCCCGACTCGTCCGGCGAACGCGGCGAGCGTCCAGGCGCGCGCGTCGCGCAGGCTGCGGACGCGGCGCCCGAGCGCGGCGAGGAACGGGTTGGCGGTAGAGGACACGTGCGGCAGTATAGTGCCGATCTGCGCGGAAGCACCTGCAACATGTTTCTTGTCGGCGCCGCGCGGTCGTCCTATCCTGGCCGAGAATGAACACCGCCGACTTCCAGACCTGTCCGGATCGGTACATCCACTGGCGCTTCGAGGTGTCCGGCGCGGTCGCGCGGCTGACGATGGACGTGAAGCCCGATCGCGGCTGGCGCGGCGGCACGCACGTGCTGAAGCTGAACTCCTACGACCTGGGCGTCGACATCGAGCTCGCCGACGCCATCAACCGCCTGCGCTTCGAGCATCCGGAAGTGCGCGTGCTGGTGTTCCGCTCCGCGATCGACAAGGTGTTCTCGTCGGGCGCGAACATCTTCATGCTCCAGGACTCGACGCACGCCTTCAAAGTGAACTTCTGCAAGTTCACCAACGAGACGCGACTCGGCCTCGAAGAGCTCGCGCGCGAGTCGGGCGTGCGCACGGTCGCGGCGCTGAACGGCACCGCGTCGGGCGGCGGCTACGAGCTCGCGATCTCGTGCGACGAGATCCACCTGATCGACGACGGCAACTCGGCGGTGTCGCTGCCCGAGGTCCCGCTGCTCGGCGTGCTCCCCGGCACCGGAGGACTCACGCGCCTGGTCGACAAGCGCAAGGTGCGTCGCGACCTCGCCGACGCGTTCTCGACCGTCGCCGAAGGCGTGCGCGGTCCACGCGCCGTGAAGTGGGGGCTCGTCGACTTCTCGCACGCCCGCAGCAAGTTCGACGCGGCGATCGAAGCTCGTGTCGAAGAGCTCGCGAAGGCGAGTCCCACCCGCAGTGGCAAGGGCATCGCGCTGAACCGCATCGAGGCGAAGGACCGCAAGAACGGTCGCGACTACGAGTTCGTCACGCTCGAGGTCGACGCCGCCGGCCGCGTCGCGACGCTCACGATGAAGGCGCCGGCGACGCCGCAGCCGAAGGACGCCGCCGAGCTGAGGAAGGCCGGCGACTCGGCGTGGATCATCAAGGCGTGGCGCGAGCTCGACGACGCTCTGCTGCAGCTCCGCTTCGAGAACCTCGAGGTCGGCGTCATCGTGCTGAAGACGCGGGGCGACGCCGCCGCCGTCGCCGCGGCCGACCGGCTCTTGGTCGATCACGCGAACGACTGGCTCGTGAAGGAGGCGCGCCTCCTCGTCGCGCGAGTGCTGCGCCGCCTCGACAACACGTCGAAGTCGATCTTCGCGGTGATCGACGAGGGCTCGTGCTTCGCGGGCTCGATGTTCGAGTTGGCGCTCGCCGCCGACCGCTCGTTCATGCTGAACGACGCGGACCATCCGGTGCACGTCCAGGTGGGGTCGCTCTCCGCCGGCGCGCTGCCGATGAGCCACGGGATGACGCGGCTCGCCTGCCGCTTCCTGCGCGATTCGCAGCAGGTCGCACGCGTGCTCGAGCACGCGGAGCTGCTCGATGCCGACGCGGCCGACGAGCTCGGCCTCGTCACGTT
>CAZOLL010000187.1:0-8033 GCA_964580365.1 uncultured Phycisphaeraceae bacterium | reverse complement strand
AGTCCACGCGCACCGTCTTCCAGCCGGCGCGGCGTGCGGCCGCGGACGCCGACTTGACATCCGCGAGCCATTTGCCCGCCGCCGCGTCGTCCGCCTTCGACGGCAAGGTGAAGCAGAACGGGATCAAGGACGCATCGCCCTTGAAGCCCTGCTTCGAGAGCCCGGCCGGGTCGGCGATGCGCTTCAACGCCGACTCGTCGAGCGTCTGAAACGCTCCCATCGCCGTGAGTTCTTCGCCGGAGTTCGACGCGGGGTGGGTGAACGTGACGATCGCTCGTCCGCTCTCTTCGAGCCTCACCTCGATGCGCTCCCCTCCCGAGAACACCGCGATCCCGAGCAATGCCACGAGCATTCGCCACATGACCCGGCCTCCGATTCCCTCAGCCGCCGAGGACGAACAGGTCCGGGACCGCCGCGATCTCTTCTTGCGTCGGAACCCGGGTCTCGAGCACGTGCCGCTCGGTGATCACGCCGTTCGCGCCGCGCGCGAGTCCGAACGAGATGATGCAGTCCCCGTCCGCGCGCGCCGCGGACGGAGTTCCGGTGACCGCGATGCCGAAAACCACGACCGCCGCACCAAGCCGCGAAAGAAACGCTCTGCGAGTCTCCATATGTCTCTCCTTGCGTGTGGATGCCGATTCGACATCCGCTTGAATTCTAACTTCCTCAAGAAAAAGAGGACCCTTCAGGAGGTCATGTGAGCTGCACTCCCTGCAGATCCTTCAAGTACGTCTCGTTTTCTCGTTGAACCATGATGAGCGAGGCGAGCGCGAGTTTGAACGCCGCGCGAGTCGCGCGGCACACCTGTCCGAATCGGGTTCTATCCACCCGACCTCCTGAGTCGACCTGATCCGGGCACACACCGCAATACCGCTGAGCGAAGCAGCTCGAGCAGTCGGGCCGCCACATGCCACAGAGGTCAATCAAGAGCTTCTCGATGCGATCGTAGTCGAAACCGCGATCAAGCGAGCCGATCGGAAGTCGGTCGTTGACCTTATCGCACATCCCGAGATCGCCCGACGCTGTCACGAAGAGCTTCCGCGCTCCTGGAATACAGAACCCGCTCGGCGTCACCTCACTCGGCAAAGCACAACCGTCGCTCTGAGCGATACGCACGTGGAGTAGGTCGAGGTCCGGGAACAGACCGTCGTGCGGGAACGAGGTTCGTTTTCTGTTCTCGACAAACCGCTTGAGCGCCTCGGCGCGAGCGCTGCGAGCCGCCTCATGGTCGGCCCGTGATTCGCCCGTCGCTCGACCCATGAATCTCACCGTGTTGATCCGAACACGCCGGCTCGAGTCTTTGAATAGCGGCCAGGATTCGAAGAACTCCGAGACTCGCGCGGCCCCGTGTGGAGGAACCACCACAGCGTTGAATCCTACTCGCTCCTTGTAGTAGCTAGGGTATTCAGCTCGCAGTAACCCTCTGTGCCAACGCGGCCTCGATCGTCTGCATCGCAAGCAAAGGCTCTCCGCCATAGAAGCAGAGGCTTCGAGATTGACTGTGATCAGATCGCCCGAAGAAGAACGAGACCGCTCTTCGTGCGGTGCTCGTGTCCATGAACGAATCGGTGTGCGACCTCGAGTCACCGTACCGGCCCCCAAATACGCAGTAACGGCAGCGCATACTGCACTGTTGCGTCACCTCCAGCACAAGGCTGGTCAGATGATGATCGAGCGCGTGTCGAATCGCAACTGACGCGGGTGCGCTTGCAACCTGGCGGCGGCGGACCGGACCTAATACCAAGCTCGCGCGTTGATCGATCGCTCCAGCAGACCCGTGAGCCAACGGCGCGAACTCTGTTCCGAGTGACTCGTCCTCCTGCTGGCTCAATTCGATTATGTCGTCGCTGTGTGCGTCATATATGAATCGTCCATCTGGAACGTCGATCCGGGTCCACACGCGCATCACTTCCGGTCGCGACAGTGACACGCCAACGCCCGAGGGCCGGGTGCTTCCATTCGGATTCTCGTCGAGCTCGAAGTTCACGGTGGATCTCTAGGTGTCCCGCAACTACCCAAGTTCCGTCGCGAACACGTCCGCGCTGGTCGACGCTCCCACACCCGGCAAGCAGAGACACCCACATCCGCAGCTGCCTCCCGCCGTTCCAGCCGCCTCTCCTCCGTTGAACGTCGCCTCCTCGTTGGCTGCGTCTGTCGAGGCACGGGTTCCCGGGTTACAAAGGCAGTAGTAACCGCACGCACAGTGGCACGCCGCGAGACTCGATTCCTGCTGTGACACGCGTGCGGCCCGGTTCAAGAAACTACGCATGGATCCTCCCTTTCTCGCCATTTGAACCGACCAGTTCGCGCAGGGCTCAACGTGACGAGCAACCGCCGGTCCGACGTGACGACCGGCAACGGCCCAATTCGCTCACGCGCTCGATGGATGATCACCACTACGGTCTTACGGTTTGTCATCGCCACGAGCACATCACGAGAGTTCGAACGCGGGTGGTAGGCCGCGCGCATGAAGGCGGGAATCCGTTGACGCGCGGTGCGGAAGCCTCGTCGGCGGTGGGAAGGAGCAAGCGCCTTCACACCCGATACCGCGATCGGCAGTCGCTCCCGTCGAGTCGGGGCTCTGCTGAGGATTCGCAACCACCGCGCCGACGACACATCTCGATCGGGCCGACAGGGAGATGTCGCTGTCGCGTGAGACTTGCGGTCGGGCCGAATTGAGTTCGTGCGGCCCGTGATCCGTCGAAGTCTGCCCGCAGAGCCGTGCTCGAGGTTCACACGCTCTCAGAAAACGGCGAAGCCTTCGACATCGACAGCGTCGACGACTCCGACGCGATTCCTTCCTACAATCCCGCGCCCCGTTCCCCGCCCCTCCGACTCCGGAGTCCGCCATGTCGGGACCCGCGCCGCGGATCGCGCTCGCGATCGCATCGCTTTCTTCCCTTGTCGTCGCGTCCGCGCAGGCGGCCGACTCGCCGCACGGCTGGTCGCTCACGTTGTCCGCGGGAGCGAACTCGACGACCGCGCACGCCGCGTCGGCCGCGTTCGCGCTCGGCGCGGGCGAGTCGCTGCACCCCGAGTTCGGGCCACGCGGGTACAAGGCGACCTTCGACGGGATGGTCACGGTGCCCGAGGCCGGCGCGTACCGCTTCGGTGTCGACGCATCGGGTGGCGCGGCGACGCTCGAGCTCTCCGACGCTGCGGGTCAGCCGCTCGGCAAGTGCACGACGACGCAGGCGTCGCCCGCGATGACCGGCTTCGTGAAGCTCGCACCCGGTCCCGTCGCGGTGCGCGTCACGTTCACGCGCGGCGCGGAGCAAGAGGCGCGGCTGCGCACGTTGTGGGAGTTGCAGCCTTCGAAGGACGGCGGCTTCCGCGACGAGCCGATCCCGTCGTCCGCCGTCGTCGTGCCGGAAGCTCAGGCGGCCGCGGTGCGCGAGGCCGACGAGGTCGTCGAAGGCCGCGCGCTGCTCGAGCGGAAGGGCTGCACCAACTGCCACGCGCCGAGCGAGGCGGCCGCGGTCGGCCTCGCGCGCCGCACCGCGCCGAACCTCGACGGCGTCGCCACGCGCGCCGGCAAGAGCTGGCTGATGCGCTGGATCGAGGCGCCGCACTCGATCCGCGCGGGCGCCGACATGCCCGACCTCTTCCCCGATGCGGAGGACGCGCGCGAGGACGCGGGCGAGTTCGTCGCTTGGTTCTCGTCCTTGTCCGCGCGCGCCGACGCACCGCTCGACCCGAAGGAAGCGAACGGCCGGCGGCTGTTCCACACGATCGGCTGCTCGAACTGCCACGGACCGTTCGAGTCGCCGGCCGACGTGCTGGGCGACCCGTCGCATCCGTCCGCGGTGCCGAAGGCCGACTGGTTCCGGCCGTTCGGCGATCTCGCGGGCAAGTGGCGCGTCGACGCGCTCGCGGGATTCCTGCTCGATCCGCACGCCGTGTATCCGGACGGCCGCATGCCGTCGCTCTCGCTCTCGCCGCCGGAGGCCGAGTCGCTCGCGGCGTATCTCGTGCGCCGCTTTGAGACGGCCGCGCCGGACGCGGCGCTCGTCGCGCGCGGCAAGGAAGCGTTCGCGAAGTACCGCTGCAACGCGTGCCACTCGGTCGGAGGAGCGCCGCTCGCCGCGCCCGCCGCGCGACCGCTCGCGGAGCTGTCGGCGGACGCGTCCGCGAAGGGCTGCCTCGACCCGGCGTCGAAGACCTCGCCGCGCTTCGACCTCACCGACGCGGAGCGCGCGAAGATCGCACGCGGCATCGCGTCGGCGCAACGCGCGAAGTCGGCGCCCGCACCGATCGACGCCTGCGCGAAGGCGCGCGCGTTCTTGAACTGCTCGGCGTGCCACTCGTGGGACGGCGCGGGCGGGCTCACCGCCGACCTGAAGGAGTACGCGACGCTGCTCGACGAGCGCGTCGACCTCGGCGACGAGGGACGCGTGCCGCCCGACCTCACGAGCGTCGGCTTCAAGCTGCGGAGCTCGTGGATCGCCAAGGTCGTGCACGGCGGCGTGCGCGCGCGGCCCTACATGGCGACGCGGATGCCGGAGTTCTCGAGCCCGTGGGCCGAGCATCTGCCGGAGCAGCTCGCGCAGCGCGACGGTGTCGTGCCGGAGTCCGACGTCGAGCCCGGCGCGCAGAGCGACCAATCGGCGCTCACCGGCCGACAGCTGGCGGGGCAGGACGGGATGAACTGCATCTCGTGCCACGTCTTCAAGGACTACCCCGCGCCCGGCTCGCCGGGCCCGTCGCTCTCCGACTTCGCGCGCCGCCTCCGCTACGAGTGGTGGCGCTCCTACCTGCAGGGTCCGTCGCGGTACAAGCCGGGCACGCGCATGCCGGCGTTCTCGATCGGTCGCGCGAGCAACCTGCCCGACGTCCTCGGCGGCGACATCTATGCGCAGGGCGACGCGCTGTGGGCGTGGTTCTCGATGCGCGAGAAGATGCCGGTGCCGAAGGGACTCGAGGCGGCCGGCCAGTTGAAGATCGACGTCGGCGACCGGCCGGTCGTCTTGCGCTCGTTCCTGCGCAACGCGGGAGTGAAGGGGATCGCCGTGGGCCTGCCGGTCGGCATCCACTATTCGTTCGACGGGCGCACTGCGCGACTCGCGGAGGTCTGGCAGGGCGACTTCATCAACGCGACGAACGTCTGGGCGGGGCGCGGCGGGATGCAGGCGGAGGGACAAGGGCCGACGCTGTGGCTCCCGCCGCCCGGTCCACCGCTCGTCGTCGGCGACGCGCCGGCGGCATGGCCCGACGACCCGCTCGCGCTCGGTTGGAAGTTCCTCGGCTACTCGCTCGACGCGCAGGGCACGCCGACGTTTCGCACGCAGGTCGGCGACGTCACGGTGCGCGAGCGCATCGAAGCGAGCGCGTCGCCGAAGTCGGTCGTGCGGCGCGCGTTCGAGGTCGAAGGGCTCCCGCCCGGCGGCTGCATCGTGAACGCGGGGCCGGGGAACGTCGCGCTGAAGGATCTCGGCGACTGCGCGTCCACGCCGGTCGAGGCGAAGGACGGCGCGCGCTTCCGCATCACGCCGGAGTCCGGCAAGACCAAGGTCCGCTTCGTCGTGGAGGTGACGCCGTGAGAACGCTCCTCGGAAGTCTCCTCGCCACGTGCGCGCTCTCGTCGGCCGCGCTCGCGCAGGCGCTCCCCGACGCGGTGAAGCACGACGCCCAGGGCCGCGTGCTCGTCGGCGAGATGCCGTACGAAAAGCTCGAGACGCGCGAAGCGACGCAGAAGCGCATGCTCGACCTGCTCACGCCCGAGGCCGGGCAGTGGGGCGACGTGTGGGTGATCGCCGCGTTCGAGTTCGCGGGGTACGAGGGCACCTACGTTCCCGGCGACTTCGCGATCCCGCGCCCGCCCGAGGAAGAGCTGTCGAAGATGAGCGCGAACGGGCCGGGCCCCGACCTCGCCAAGGTGTACGCCGGCAAGAAGAACTCCGAGTGCCGCTGGCGCAAGCTCGAGCAGGGCGTGAACGTCCTCGTCGATCTCGACCGCCAGGAGGACCCGGAGCTGAACGTCCGCGCGCTCGGCTACGTGTACGCCACCGTCGAGTCCGACGCGGCGAAGACGGTCGAGATCTCCATGGGCAGCGACGACGGCGCGAAGGTGTGGCTGAACGGGCACGTCATCAGCGACAAGGACGTGCCGCGCGGGCTCGAGCCGCACGAGGACCGGATCAAGCTCCCGCTCGAGGCCGGCGTGAACCACGTGTTCATGAAGATCAGCCAGGGCGGCGGCCAGTGGGGCTTCCAGGTGAACACCCGCGGCAACCTCACCGACGAGCAGGACGCGCTCTTGTACTTCCTCCTCGACCGCGACTTCCCGCCCAGCCGCGAGCGCGAGCACTACCGCGTGCTGACGTTCCCCACGCCGGCGGACGTCGTGCTCGAGACCGGCGGCATCGCGTTCCTCCACGACCAGGCGCCGCTCGTGTGCACGCGGCGCGGCGACGTGTGGCGGGTCGAGAACGCGTACCACGAGCCGCCGCTCGACGCGCGCTACGTCCCGTTCGCGCAAGGACTGCACGAGTCGCTCGGCCTCGCGGTGCGGCAGGACGCGGACGGCGAGGGCGTGTACTCGGTGCAGCGCGGCGAACTCACGCGCATGGTCGACGACGACGGCGACAACCACGCCGATCGATATGACGCGTTCTGCAACGAGTGGCACGTCAGCGGCAACTACCACGAGTTCGCGTTCGGCCCGAAGTTCGACAAGGACGGCAATGCCTGGGTCACGCTGAACGTCGGCTTCTGCGGCAGTCTCGGCAAGGCGCTCGTTCCGTGGCGCGGCTCGGCGCTGAAGATCGACAAGGCCGGCCATGCGACGTGGATCTGCGACGGCCTGCGTTCGCCGAACGGCATCGGCTTCCTGAAGGACGGGACCACCGCGTTCTACGTCGACAACCAGGGTGACTACGTCGGCACGAACAAGCTCGCGGAGCTGAAGCCCGGCTCGTGGCACGGCCACCCGGGTTCGCTGCGCTGGCGTGAAGACCTGAAGAGCAAGGACGACCGCCCGTGGCGCCAACCGCCGGCGGTGTGGTTCCCCTACAAGAAGATGGGACAGTCGGCCGCGGACGTGTGCCTCGACGACACCGGCGGCAAGTTCGGCCCGTTCGACGGGCAGTTCTTCGTCGGCGACCAGACGCTGTGCACGATCTTCCGCGTCTCGCTCGAGAACGTCGAAGGCCACTGGCAGGGCGCCTGCTACCCGTTCCTCGAAGGGCTCGGCTCCGGCATCACGCGGCTCGCGTTCGCGCCGGACGGCTCGATGTTCGTCGGGGAGACCGACCGCGGCTGGGGCTCGACGGGAAGGAAGCGCTACGGACTCGAGCGCGTGGTCCACACCGGCAAGGCGCCGTTCGAGATCCTCGAGATGCACGCGAAGCAAGACGGCTTCGAGCTCTCGTTCACCGCCGACGTCGACCCGGCGACGGCGGGCAACGCCGCGTCCTACTCGATGTCGAGCTACACCTACGAGTACCACGCGCAGTACGGGTCGCCGGAGATCGACCCCGCGCCGAACGTGATCGTCGCGGCAAACGTGACGGGACCGCGCACCGTGAAGCTGGTCGTCGATCGACTCCGCGCCGGGTACGTGCACGAGCTGACGGCCGCGGGCGTCACGGCGAAGGAGGACGGAGCGCCGCTCCTGCACGACGTCGCCTACTACACGGCGATCAACGTGCCCGGCCAGCCGCCGCGCCACGTCCCGCCGTCGCAAGACCTGCCGGCCGTGCTGTTCTTCACGCGCACCGCGCCGCTCGACCCCGCGGTCGCCGAGGCGTTCGGCATGAAGGAGAAGGACGCGGCGGCGCGCGCGCAGCCCGACCACCTCTCGTTCGCGGAGATCCGCCTCACCGAGGCGGCGCTCGGCCGCTTCCGCGTCGTCGCGACGCAGGACCCGGCGGCGCTCACCGCGGAAAACCTCGGCAAGCACGTCGCACTCGTGTTCCTCGCGTCGGGCGACGAGGCGCTGCCCGACGAAGCGAAGGCCGCGATCACGACGTTCGTCGAGAACGGCGGCGGGCTCGTCGCGGTGCACGGCGCCGCGGCGCCGTCGCAGGCGTTCC
>CAZOLL010000186.1:0-8043 GCA_964580365.1 uncultured Phycisphaeraceae bacterium | reverse complement strand
CGAACGCCGTCATCAACACCATCGGGAGGTCGGGGTGGCGCTGGCGCACGTGCTTCAACAGCTCGATCCCGTCCACGACGGGCATGCGTTGATCGGAGAGCACGAGGTCGTAGTCCTTCGAATCGAGCGCCTCGATCGCGGCGGCGCCGTCCTTCGACACGTCGACCGAGTAGCCGCTGCGCTCGAGGATCCCCTTCAGCATCTCGCGCTGCACCGCCTCGTCGTCGACGACGAGGAGGCGCGCGGCCAGGCCGGCCGCCGTCACGCCGTCGCCTCCGGCAGCTCGAGCCGCACGGTGGTGCCGCGGCCGACTTCGCTGTCGAGCTCGATGCGGCCGCCGTGTTCCTCGACCACGACGTGATGCACCATCGCGAGGCCGAGGCCGTGGCCGCCGTCGCGCGTCGTGAACCCGAACTCGAACACGCGCTCCTTGTCCTCCGGGGCGATCCCGCGGCCGGTGTCCGCGACCGACAATTCGACCCGCCCGGGTTGCCCGGCGCGCGCGGCGAGCTCGACGACGCGGCCGCCGCCGGTGCCTTCCATCGCCTCGAACCCGTTGAGCACGAGGTTGAGCAGCGCCGAGCGCAACGAGTCCGAGTTCCCGCGCGCGCGCGGGACGCCGGCGTCGACGTCGACCGACACCTCGATGCCGCGCCGCTCCGCTTCCTTCTTCACGAGCGCGACCGTCTCGTCGAGCAGCGCGCGCGGATCGACCTCGGACAGCTCTCCGCGCTCCGAGCGCGCGAAGCGCAGGAAGTTGGCGACGAGCTGGTCGAGCCGGTGGATCTCGGAGCGGATCAGCTCCACGCCGCGCGCGAACTCGCGGCTCGCGGCGGGCGCGTCGGGGCGTCCGGTCTCTTCGATGTGCTGCAGCGTGAGGTTGATCGAGTGCAGCGGGTTGCGCACGTCATGCGCGACGCCCGCCGCCAGTCGGCCGAGCGCCGACAACTTGTCCTTGCGGGTCAGCTCGGCCTCGCGTGCGCGCGCCGCCTCCAGCCGCGCGACCATGTCGTTGAACGCTCGCGAGAGACGCGCCACCTCGTCGTCTCCCGTCACCGCGACACGCACGTCGCGCTCGCCTTCCGAGAGCTGGCGCAGGCCGCTGTCGAGGCGGCGGATCGGACGCGTGAAGCGCCGCGCGATTCCCGCGGACAGCACGGTGCCGACCACGAACACGCCGAGGAACACGAAGAGCGCGCGGCGTGCGATCGCATCGAACAACTTCTGGTACTCGGTCGTCGGCACCTCGAAGCGGAGCTCCTCGACGACGCCGCGCGCACTCCCCGGTCCGTCCTTCGAACCCGGCGCCTCGAACGCGAAGCGCATCTCGCCCGGCGGGATCGACTCGGCGCCCGCTCGGAACACCGGGATGTTCACGCTCATGGCGCGTTCGCTCTTGTCGTCCACGCGCAGGCTGTTCGAGGCGACGAGGATCGCGGTGTCGACGAGCGCGGGCTGCGATGCGGGCGCCGACGCCGGCTGCGACGCGACGCCGTCCGGGGCCGCCGACGCGGGGACGACGCGGACCCGATCGGAGACGATCGTCTCGTACTCGCTCGCGCGATCCGCCCGCATCACGACGAACATCCCGCGGCCTTCCTTCGGGAGGTCCTTCTTCATCTCCTCGAGCCGCTCGCGCAGGAGCGCGTGGTCCGCCGCCGAGAGCGGAGCCGGCGGACCGACCCGCTCGTCGAACGTCTTGGTCCAGTCGAGGTCGACGCACGCGTCGTTCGACGCGATGAGGTCGCCCGAGAACGCCTCGAGGGTCTTCCGCACGCCCACCGAGATCGTGTGGCGCACCTCGTCCAGGACGGCGTCCTTCGACTGGTACATGATCAAGCCGAACGCCGCGAGCGAGAGGAACAAGAGGACGGCCATGAACCCGATCAGGCGTGCGGTCATCGATGGACTCCGGTGCTTCCGGTGCTGCTTGGGGGCGCCCGGTGCGGCGGGCCTGCCGGCGCCATCCCGCTTCGAGCGTTCGAACGGGACCCGCGCGCGGCGAGAGCACCGCACGTGCCGCCGATACCGTACCTCGTGGCGAAAATGTTGGTGGCCACCCGACGGACCCGTTTCCTCGCAACCCCTCGTCGATACTCTTGCGCGGTGTCGATTCGGTGATTCGGGCCGATCTTGCGCCTCTCGCGCCGGAAAACGGTGCGGACGGATTTCGAAAGAGAGGGATGCCATGAACCGACTTCGCGACGGGTTCTCGAGCCGATCCCTCATTTGGGGTGTCGCCGTCCTTTTTGGGGTGATCGCGCCTTCCGCCGAGGCCTTCCAGGCGCGGGGCCGCGCCGCAAACAACCCCCCGCCGGGCGCGAAGAAGAGCCGCGCCGAGGGCGACAAGCCGGAGTCCGACAACGGCGGCAACGTCGGCGGCGATCCCGCGGCGGAGCCGTTCCTCACGATCTCGCTCGGCGACACCGTGCGCACCAACACGTTCGCGCTCGGACTGAAGAAGATCCAGTTCGAGGCCGTCGCCGGCGCCCGCATCGATGCGCGCCTGAAGTGCGAGCCGGGCGGCATCGCGCCGCCCGTGAAGCTGAAGGCGCCGTCCGGGAAGATGGCCGCCGAGGTCGCGATGCGACCCGGCGTCGCGGAGGCCGAGGTGCGCGGACTCGAGCTCGCGGAAACCGGGCTGTACACGCTCATCGTGAACGGCGTCGCGGTCGACGTCTCGAACTGCGAGCTGACCACGACCGTCGCGTACCCCCGGCGCCTCGACCGCACGATCGACCTCGTCGAGGGCCGTCCCGTCGCGATCCCGCTCGCCGGCATGACGGGCCGCAGCCTCTCGGAGCTGCGCATCGAGGCGGAGTCGACCGCCGACCCGCCAGTCCCTCTCGAGCTCGTCGCCGAGATCCGCGACCCGCGCGGCACGAAGATCGACGCCGGAGATCGCTTGAAGGTCGCGCCGTCGGGCGACTCGGTCGCTGTCGGCAAGATGCGGCTCGACGACTGCGGTACGTTCAACCTCTACGTGCTCGACCGGAAGCGCGGCAGCGCGCACCTGCGCGTGAAGGCCGTGTTCGACAACCCGCCCGCCGGCTCGCGGACGCACACGCTCGACTGAAGCCCGATCGCGCGTTCTTTCCGCGCTCGTTTCCGCCTCAAGACGACCCCGCGCGCGACCGAAAGCTCCGGATGCGCCGAGCGGTGACTGTCCGCGCCGGTCGGTGAGGCGATGCCGTGGCGATCGAACCGATCGTCAATCCGTACGCCCCCGGGCCCGAGCGCTACGTCCAGCGCCGGCTCGCGGAGAACCTGCTGCAGTTGCGGTTGCTCGTGAACGACGGCCGCGCCGCGTCGGGTTCGTTGCTCGCCGACCCGAAGGCCCTCGACCGGCGGCCCACGCGAGTCGACTCGGCGGCGAAGCCCGAGTCGGCGGAGGCGCGCGCCGCGAAGTTGCGACGGAAGGGGCGCGACGGGCCGAAGAACTCAACGGGGAGCGGCGGGCGCCTCGACGTCCTGGTGTGACGCGTCGCCTTCGATCGCCTCCTGCAGCGGAGCGATCGCCTGCTCGACCGCGCGCCGCATCGCGAGCCCCATCGCGCGCGCCAACTCTTCGCCCGTGCCGTCTTGCAGCTCGACCGCGCCCTGGCACATGCCGTCGAACATCGTGCCGCCCTTCGCGCGCGTCAGGCGCACGTGCAGCTCGACGAGCGCCATCGGCACGGGGTCGAGCACTTCCTCGAACGCGGTGACGTCGACCGACAGCGTGGGGTCGGCCGGGCCGCGCCGCTCCTGGTACCCGCGCCGCTCGAACAACTCGACCTCGAGCTCGCGCGTCACGTAGCGCTCCGGCAGCTCGCTCCAGCGACGGTCCTCGTAGTACCCGTACTCGACGCGCGAGCGCCGCCACGCGATGCGCTCCTTCAAGTGGCTGGCCGAGGTCACGCGCTCGAGGTGCAGCGAGCGGCCGTTCTTCGGCGCGACGCGCGGCAGCGGGCCCTCGACCTGTGCCGCGGGGCGGTACATGTGGAGCTCGCTCGGCTCGTGGAACGAGCGGCAGCCGCCGATGAGCACGCATGCGATCGCGAGCGCGGCCCCGGCGAGCCGGCCCGCGTCACGGGTTCTTGCCGGGGATCTCATTCGGTTTCCTCCCGAAGAACAGGCTGTTCGGATCGCGGCGCAGGTCCTCGACCAGCGCACGCAGCGAATCGGACGCGTCGCGCAGGCTCGCGAGCGTCATCTCGAGGTCGTCCCGCAGGTCGAGAATGCCGCGCGACGCGGCGCCCAGCTCGCCGGTCGCGCTGTCGACGCCCTTCAGCGTGGTGCGCAGATCCTGCGAGAGCTTGCCGACCTCCGCCTCGTTCACGGCGCGGTCGAGGTCGGCGACGACGCGCTTCACCTCCGCGAGCGTCGACGCGACCGGGCTGTCGTCGCGGTTCACGCGGTCGAGGATCGCGCGCGCGGTGACGAGCGTCTGGTGCAGCTCGTCGAGCGTGCCCTTCGCGGTCGAGGCGAGGTCGTTCAGCTTCAGCTCCGCGACGGTGGCGTCGAGCCGGCCGATCAACCGGTCCGCCGAACTGGTGACACCGTTCGCCGACTGGAGCAGTTGCCGCCCTTGCTCGGGAAGCGCCGCCTTCGAGACGTCGGAGACGAAGCCGTTCAACCGGTCGAGCACGTCGTTCAATCGCGTCACCGCCGCGACCATCTGCGCGCCGAACTCGCCCGACTTCAGCGCCGCCTGCTTCACCGCCGCTTCGACGCTCGTCATCGTCGAGGTCTGCGCCGGGAGGAAGCGCTCGTCGACATCGAAGGCCGGCGTGACGAGCGCGGTCTCCGACGATCGGAGACCGATCTCGACGAAGCGCAGCCCGGTGAGCCCGCTGCTCGCGAGCTGCGCGTAGACCGTGCCCGGGACGCGGCGGCCGTCGTCGCCGGAGAAGTCGAGTCCGAGGCGATCGAGCTGGTCCGCGTACAGGTCGAGGCCCACTTCGATCAGTCGCTGGTCCGGGCTGACGCGGATCGACGCGACGCTGCCGATCGGGACGCCGCGGTATTTCACGGCCGAGCCCACGTCGAGCCCCTGCACGGACTCGTCGAAGTAGGTCACCACCTTCAGCGTCTCGCGCTTGAAGTGCGCGCCGCCGAGCCACACGAGCGACCCGAGCGCGAGCGCGATGCCGAGCACCACGAAGGCGCCGAGCTTCCATCGATTGGCGGGTGTCGCGCTCATGGTCGTCATTCTCCGGTCGGAAGGCGGCGGAAGAAGCGCCGCACGCGGGGGTCTTCGCTCTCGTCGCGCAGCTTCCGCGGGTCGCCGCGAGCGATGATCCCGCGCGCGGCGCGGTCGAGCATGATGCAGTCGGTCGCGACACGGAAGATGCTCTCGAGCTCGTGCGTGACGATGACCATCGTCGTGCCGAGCGATTCGTTCAACGTGACGATCAGCTCGTCGAGGTCGGCGGCCGAAACCGGGTCGAGGCCGGCCGACGGCTCGTCGAGCAGGAGGAGCGGCGGGTCGAGCGCGAGCGCGCGCGCGATGCCGGCGCGCTTCTTCATGCCGCCCGACAGCTCGGCGGGCAGGTGCTGCTCGAAGCCGTCCAGCCCGACCAGCTCGAGCTTCGAGCGCACCACGGCGTCGATCGACGTCTCGTCGAGGTCGGTCCACTCGATCAGCGGCAGCGCGACGTTGCGCCACAAGGTCTCGGAGCCGAGCAGCGCGCCGGACTGGAACATGACGCCGAGCCGCGGGCGCCCGCGCTCCGTCGCCGGCGGGCCGCCGCCGACGTCGATCGTGCCGGCCATCGGCGTCTCGAGCCCGGCGAGGTGGCGCAGGAGCGTCGACTTCCCGCAGCCGGACCCGCCCAGCACGACGAAGCGCGCGCCGTCGGCGACTCCGAACGTGAGCCCCTCGAGGATCGCGCGACCTCCGTGCCCGATCGCGACGCCGTCGAACGCGATCATCAGATCCCCCACTGGTTAAACACGAAGGTGAGGATCGCTTCGAGCACGACGACCTGGAAGATGATCGTGACGACGGCCGACGTCGTCGCACGACCGACGCCCTCGGCGCCGCGTCCGGTCGTGAGGCCCTTCTGGCAGGCGACGACCGCGACGACGAGCCCGAAGCACAGGCTCTTCACCACTCCCGACCAGACATCGTCCACGCCGAGCGAGAAGCGCGTGCGGTCGACGTACGTGGAGGGCGACAGGTCGAGGCTCGTCACGCCGACGAAGAGCCCGCCGAGCACCGCGGCGACGTCGCCGAGCAACGCGAGCATCGGCACGGCGAGGAACAAGGCGATGACGCGCGGCAAGACGAGGAAGCGCTGCGGGTCGAAGCCCATCGCGCGCAGCGCGTCGACCTCTTCCGACACGCGCATCGTGCCGAGCTCCGCCGCGAACGCGGCGCCCGAGCGGCCGGCGACGATGATCGCCGTCATCAGCGGCCCGAGCGAGCGCGTCACCGCCTTGCCGACGAGATCGGCGACGTAGATGTTCGCGCCGAACGGCTTCAGCTGCACCGCCGCCTGGAACGCGAGCGTCACGCCGACCAGGAAGTTGATCAGCACGACGATCGGCAGGCCGTCGGCGCCGGTGCGCTCGAGCAGCCGGCCGAGGTCGCGCCAGTTGACCGAGCGCGGCGCGAGAAGCGCGGCGCCCGCCGCGTGCACGAGGTCGCCGACGAACTCGAGGCCGGCGCGGACGTCGCGCGCGAGCGACGCGGTGACGTCGCCGACCTGCTCGAACAATCTGACGCGGCGCGGCGGCGCGTGGGCGCCGCGGGCGCGCGCGTTCCGCGCGGCAGCCGCCTGACGCGCCGCGTGCATGTCGAGCAGCGATTTCACCCGGCCGGTCGCGCCGACGACCGCCGTCTTCTTGCCGGTGGTCTCGCGCCGTCCGAGCGAGAAGAAGAGGATCCCGGCGCTCCCGGAGTCGAGCGAGGAGACCTCTGAGAAATCGAATCGCATCGGCGCCGGGTCCGCCTCGACGCCGCGCGCGACGTGCTCCCACTCGTGCGCGAACGCGTCGAACGCGAGCTTGCCCGCGATGCGGACCACGACCGCGCCCTCGCCATCGCGATCGATCCGGATGCTCGGCGCGGATCGATCGGGTGGGCTCGCCATGTCTTCGCGTCGGTTGTGCGGGATGGAGTCGGGGGGACGCTTCTCTTACCCTTTCGCGGCCTTCACCAGAAGGTCCACTGCCGCGCGATGCTCTTCAACTCCTCGCTCTTCCTGTTCTTCGTCATCGCCGTCGCGTTGACCTACGCGGCGGTGAAGAGCGACCTCGCCCGGCGCTGGATCGTGCTGGTCGCGAGCTTCGTGTTCTACGGCGCCGGCGAGCCGCGCTGGATCTTCCTGCTCCTGCTCACCACGGTCTTCGACTGGTGGGTCGGGCAGCGGATGGGGGCGGCGAAGACGCAGCGGGCGCGCAACACCTGGCTCGTCGTCAGCCTCGTTCAGAGCATCGGGCTGCTCGCCGTCTTCAAGTACGGCCACATGCTGGCGACCACGCTCGGAGCGTCGCCGAACGCGCTCGCATGGCAGGCCCCCGCCGGCATCTCCTTCTACACGTTCCACACGATGAGCTACGTGATCGACGTGTGGCGCCGCACGCGCGAGCCGTGCAAGAGCCTGCTCGACTTCGCGCTCTACGTGGCCTACTTCCCGCAGCTCGTCGCCGGGCCGATCATGCGCGCCGGCGAGTTCCTGCCGCAGATCGAGAAGATGCCGAACCTGCGGATGGAGAACATCGCGCTCGGCTCGCAGCGCTTCGCGCTCGGACTGTTCAAGAAGATCGCGATCGCCGACAACGTCGCGCTGTTCGTCGATTCGGTGTTCGTCGCGCCCGGCAACCAGAGCTCGTGGGTGCTCTGGATGGCGCTGTATGGCTTCTCCTTGCAGATGTACTGCGACTTCAGCGCGTACACCGACATGGCGCTCGGCGTCGCGCGGGCGTTCGGCATCAAGCTGGTGGAGAACTTCGACGCGCCGTATCTCGCGCGCTCGATCACGGAGTTCTGGCGGCGCTGGCACCTGTCGTTGTCGCGCTGGCTGCGCGACTACCTGTACATCCCGCTCGGCGGCA
>CAZOLL010000185.1:0-8044 GCA_964580365.1 uncultured Phycisphaeraceae bacterium | reverse complement strand
AGGCGCAGCACGACGCGCAGGTGCCGGGCCTCGGCGCGGGGTTCGACAACAAGGCCGCGCGCGTGATGCAGCGCATGGACAAGATCGCCGACGACGAGATCGCGGAGGCGGAGTGGAAGCCGAGCGACGACGAGTTCCGCGGCCGCGACGAGGACGGCGACGGCTTTCTCGAGGCCGACGAGCTGCAGCCGAAGATGGCGCCCGGCATCGCCGCGTTGGCCAACCTCGACGTCGACACCGCGCTCGCGAAGTGGGACCACAACAAGGACGGCGCGCTGTCGTCGAGCGAGTTCCCCGGCGGCGGCGGCCCGCGGAAGGGGATGTTCGAGAAGGGCGACACCGACAAGGATGGGAAGCTCTCGCGCGACGAGCTGAACAAGATGCTGCGCTACGCCGAGCGCGACGCGCTCGCGAACCTGCCGGCCGGCTTCGTCGACCGCTACGACGCGAACGGCGACAAACGCGTGAGCGCGGCCGAGTTCCCCGGCGGCGCCGACGCGTTCGCGCGGCTCGACAAGAACGGCGACGGCGTCGTGTCGAAGGCCGACGAGTGAGGGGCGCGTGCGGTACGGACGGCTCGCGCTCGCACTGATCGCGGTCGCTGCGTCGGCGGTGGTCACGAGAGTTCTCTTGCACCGCGCGCCGGAGGATGTCGTCGAAGTCGGCGCCGCGTCCGCCGCGACGCGCGACTCCGGAGTCGAGGCGCCGCTCCCGCGGCTCGCGCGCACGCCGGTCGGGTTCGTCGACCATGCCCAACCCGCCGAGCGCGTGCCCGAAGCGGATGAACCCGCCGGGTTCGGCGACGCGATCCCGGATGAGGGCGGACGGCTCCGGGTTCGAGGAACGATCTCCGACGCGTACGGCCGGCCGATCGGCCGCGCATGGGTCGAGCTGCGCGATCGCGAGGACGAGCTGTTCGCGACGGCGCCGTGTGACGCGAGCGGCGCGTTCGACTTCGAAGTCACGCGCGAGAAGCCGCTGTTCCTGTGGGCCGTGGCCGACGAGCACGTCCCGCTGCGGCGGGAGCCATGGATCTACCTCTCGCAGTCCGACGTGGATTGCGACTTCGAGCTCGACCCGGTGCCGACGACGATCCACGGCCGCCTGTTCGACCGCCGCGGCGCGCCGCTCACTCGTGAGCAGATCCTCGTTCTCTTCCCCGCTTTGTCGCCCGAGACGAGCTGGAAACGGGAGCCGGGAGAATCCGTGCTCGCCGCGTGGCTCGGCGGCCACGTCGGGCCGGCCGCGCGCGCATTCGAGGCGGACGTCGACCTGGACCGCGCGAGCTTCGCGATCGAGGTTCCGAGCGGGTTCGCCGGTGACGTTGTCGCGACGCACCGAGAGGTCGTGATCGCGACGCGTCCGTGGCGGACCGGCGACGGGCCGATCGACCTTGCTCTCGACGTGGAGACACTTTCGTTGCACGGGTCGTTGACCGTTCGAGTCTCCGACGCCGGGACGGGCGCGCCGGTGGACGGCGCATTCGTGATCCTCGATCGCACGGCCGACGGCATGGGGGGCCTGATCGGGTGCGTGAATCGTGCAGCCGTCGTCGCCGGCGTGTCCGGGGACTATCGCTTCGAGGATCTCGAGCCCGGCGCATGGCATGTCATCGTCCGGTCGGACGGGTTCGCTCCGGTCAGGACCCTCGTGACGACGCGTGGCGCGAACGACGAGCGCGTGGTGATCGCACTCGAGCGCGACGCGACGGTGCGGGTCGTCCCGAGCCTGGTCGCCGGAGCCGACGAGTTGCTCTCCTTCTCCGAGCCGATGTGGGTCGGGCCGCTGCCGGACGCCGGGCCGACGTCCGTCCAGTGCGAAGCGCTCTCGGACGGGAGCTTCCGGATGAGCAACGTTCCGTGCGGTCCCGGGACGATTGTCATGATGAGCAACGCGGTGGCGATCGACCTCGAGCCCGGATCGAACGAGGACGTCGCGATCACCGTCGCTCAGGTCGTCGACTTCGAACTCGCCGTCACGGTCGCCGACCCGGCGCGTGGGCTGCACCCGCGACGCGTCGACTTGCGCATGACGGTCTGCACCCCGGAAGGGACGGCGATCGACGCGTTCAGCGGCAACGCGGACCTCGACCGCGAAGGCAGTGTCCGCCTTTCCGGCTTCGCGACGCCCGGGCTGCACCGCGTTCGCGTCGCGTGGGCGCGCGGCAAGTCGATCGAGCGCGACGTGGTCATCGGCCCGGACGGCAGAGTGGACGCCGAGTTCGACCTGACCGGCGAGATGCGGTGATCGACGCGCGATGAATCGCGGAGCGCTTTGGATTGCTGCCGGCGCGTGCGCGCTCGCGATCGGCGCTTGGTTTGCGCTGCGTTCGGGCGATGAGCGTGGAGGCGCGACCGTGCGTGAAACCGTGCGGCGTCCGCGAGCCGATACGCTGCCGCGGGGGGTGATTGCGCCCGCCGCACCGGAGTCGGGCGGCGCGGCGCGCGGCGATGCGCCGAATCGCGCCGACGTCGAGGTCGAGGATGCGGTGCGTGCGGCCGACGCCGCGACCGTTCGCGTGTTGGTGCGCGACGCGATCCGACACCGCGCGATCCTCGGCGCCACCATCGTTGCGCGCGGTCGCGGGGGCGTGGCCTCCGCTCCGGTCCGAAGCCGCGGCGTGCCGGTTCGGCTGACCGTCGTCGCGGACGACCGTGTGGAGGTCCTCGCGGAGTGTCCGGGGTTCGAGTCGGCATCGGTCACGATGGAGCGCGGTGCGAGCGCGGAGTTCGCGGGAGAAGTGTCGCTGCAGCCGAAGCAAGTGCGGATCCCCTGTCGGCTCGTCGACCGCCAAGGAGTCTTGCTCGCCGCGGATCGTCTGCGTGCCCTCTACCCGCAGATCGACGCGACCTCGAGGTTCTCGTGGACGTGCGGAATCTGCGACATCGTCGCGCGCGAGAGCGACGGGCGCGGCGGCCACCGTCGCATCCGGTTCGCCGACTCCTCGGAGATCGGCGCGGAGTTCGGACTCTGGGTGCCGGCGGATTTCGACGGTGACGTCGCCGCGATCTTCTGCGACCGCGTGCTGGCGTCGCGTCCGTGGAAGGCGGGTGACGGAGTGGTGGACCTCGCGGTCGACGTCGATGACGCGCTCTCGGGACTCGGTGTGGTCGAGATCTCGGTGCGCGACAAAGACGGCGCGCCGATCGAGAACGCCGTCGTTCGTCTGTCGCGCGACGCGTTCTGGCCGGGGGCCGCCGAGATCGAACGGTTCGCCGGCGCCGCCGACCCGAAGGCGCAGCCGGGCGTGTACCGCGACTCCGGGATCGGGCCGTCGAGATGGCGGCTCACGGTGGCGGCGCCCGGATTCGGCGCGGTTGCGCGCGACCTTGACGTCGCGGTCGGGGCGACGGCGCGCGCGGACGTCCGTCTCGGGCCCGCGGCGACGATCGAGGTGATCGTCGTGAGCGTCGTGCCGCCGGCGGACGAAATCGGCGCGCCGGTCGCGTTCGACGGCGAGGGTCGCTCGCTCAGCGGCACGGTCGACGCGGCGCCCATGCCGCACGAATCGCGCTTTCGCGTCCCCTACCGGTTCGCCGCGGCCGCGGGGACGATCGGCTTCGCGATCGCGGGTTCGACGCGGCGACTCACGCTCGTGCCGGGCGACAACCCGACGATCGAATGGCAGCTCTCGCGGCCCGCGCGGACGCGCTTCCGGATCCATCGCGAGGCGCCGCGTCCGGGCACCATCGCGGGCCAGACCGCGTGCGAGGTCCGCCTCTTCTCCGAGGACGGCATCGAGGTCGCGCGCGCCGTGCTCGCGCGCGACGACGCCGGTCCGGACGGCATCGACGAGTGGACGCCGCCGCCGCTCGCCACGGGCCCCTATCGCTTCGAACTGCGGGAGATGGGGCGCACGCCGATCTCCACCCGCGTGCTGGTGCCCGTCGTCGAGGAGTCCGTCGTGGACGTCGACCTCACGACCGCGCGTTGACGTCAGTACACTCTGCGCCGCTCGCTCGCCGCATTCGATCGAGGATGTTCCATGAACGCGCTGTTCCGGATCGCTCGAGTCTCCGTCTTCGCGGTCGCCCTCGCCGGCGCTCTCGGCTGCAGCGAGGCGTCGAACACCCCCGAGCAGGCGCTCGAACAGGTGAAGACCGCTCTGAAGAACCAGGACTGGGCGCTGCTCTACGACGTCGTGCCGCCGGACCTGCGCAAGGCGTGGAACGAGGACGTCGTCGACATCGACGACCAGGTCACGAAGTTGAAGTCACGCGACGCGAAGCTCGCCGACCAGGCGCTGCGCGAGAGGCTCGGCGTGTCCCTCGCGGATTGGGAGGCGGCGGGGAAGGACGCGCGCAAGCGCTTCGCGTTGCGTTTCGCGCCGACGGCGAAGCTCGGGCTCGCCGAGCTCGGCGTCAACATCGACGAGGTGCTGTCGAGCCAGGTGAAGTCCGCCGACGTGAAAGGCGACCAGGCGTTCTTCTCGATCGACGACGGCAAGGGACATCGCAGCAAGCTTCGGTTCAAGCTGATCGAAGGCCGCTGGTGTTTCGACCTGGAGCGGATCAAGAAGGACAGCGGCTGATGCGTCCCGGCGTCGTCGGGCTCGCGCTGCTCGCCGCCGGACTCTGCGCCGCGCTCGCGGGCGAAACGCTTCGCTCTGCAGCGAAGTCACGAAACGTCGCCGATGCCGTGCGCGTCGCGCTCGACGCGCTGCCCCCGGCGCAGCGCGCGAACGCGACGATTCCGTTCGACGACGACGAGCGAAAGAACTGGCACTTCGTGCCGCGCGATCGCCGCGGCGTCCTCTTGAAGGACATGGATGACGCCGGCCGGCGCGCGACGCACTCGCTCCTGCGCGAGCTGCTCTCGACGCGCGGGTATCTCACCGCCACCACGATCATGAGCCGCGACGAGGAGCTGTTGCGCATCGAGCAGGGGAGCGGCCCGGTGCGCGACCCGTTGCGCTACGCGCTCGCGACGTTCGGTGCGCCGGGCGAGACCGCCCCGTGGGGCGTGCGCTTCGAAGGACACCACCTCTCGCTCAACTTCACGTTCGCCGGCGACGGCGTGGCCGTCACCCCGCTGTTCCTCGGGGCGAACCCGGCGGAGGTGAGGGACGGCTCGCGCGCGGGGCTCGCGCCGCTCGCGGAGCCGGAGCGCCTCGGCCACGCGGTGATCCGCTCACTCGACGCGGAGCGGCGCAAGGCGGCGTGCATTTCGAGCGCGGCGCCGGCGGACATCCTGCTCGGCCCGGGCCTGCCCGCCGTGCTGCCGTCGACGGAAGGGGTCGCTGTGTCCTCGCTCGAGCCGGCAGCGCAGGACCTGGTGCGCGCATTCGTCGACGCTGTCGCCGGGACCGTCGACCCCGCGCTCGATCCGGAGCCGCGCCGCGCCGCCGCGGACGACCTGCGCTTCGCGTTCGCGGGCGACCCCGCGCCGGGCAAAGGCTGCTACTTTCGCGTGTGGTGCGAGCGTTGGGCGATGGAGTTGGACGACGTCCAGAACGGCGCGAACCACGTGCATCTCGTCTGGCGCGATGCCCACGACGACTTCGGGGCGCGCCTGATCTCCGAGCATCGCGGTCGCTCGCACGACCACGGCGATCACGAACACGACGACGGCGACCACCGCTGATCGTGCGGTCGTCCGATCGCGCCGGTCGTCAGGCGATGCCGCTCCAGCCGCGGAACTCCGGGCGGCGGCGCGAGAACACGTGCTTGCCGCCTTCGCGCTTCATCTTGCGGTAGCCGAACAAGTGGAAGATCTCGTGCACCACGAACCGGGCGACGTCCGGGTCGGCGACGAGGCGGTCGTCGTGCGTCGGGTGGCGCGACACGCCCGGGAGGAGCGGGAGCAGGCGGTCGGCGCGCAGCACGCGCAGCACGCGTGACAGGACGAGCCACGCGCGGCGCACTCCGCGTGCGGCGAAGAAGCCGTCGTCGCCCTGCTTCTGGTACAGCGGCATGAGGATGAGCCCGTTCTCCCAAGCGCAGACGTCGCCGCGCTGGTCGTGGGCGAGCACCTCGCCGCGATGGATCGACTGGAAGTTCGAGTAGCCGGGCTGCATCTCGAAGCGATCTTCCGGCGTGATCGCGTGGCGGCCGCGGATCTCGACGACGCGCGGGATGCCTCGCGTCACGGCGGAGAGCGCCTCGACCTTGCGCGCGAAGTCCGGGATCTCCGCGGCGGAGAGCGCGCCGGCGCGCTCAAGCGTGATCCAGACCGCGGCCTCGTGGTTGTCGATCGTGCGCGGATCCTGGTTCTGCCCGCCTTCGAACACGATCGCGACGTGGCCGAGGTCGTCGAGGAAGCTCGACATCGTGCCGTCGATCGTCTCCTCGAGCCCGAGGATCACCGGCGCGGGGAGCGCGAACGCGATGCGGCGGTTCCGCAGCGTGTCCGCGATGATCGTGAACGGCGATCCGCCGGCGGAGGTGCTGTGCAGGTCGAGGAAGACGACGGGCTGTTTCGCGGTCGCGAGCGGCGTCTTGAACGCTTCGAGCAGAGCGCGCTGCTCCGCGTCCTCGTCCTTGTCCTCGCGCGCGTCGCGGCCGAGCAGCTCGGCGATGCGGTCGGAGGTCCAACCGCGATTCAAGTCGCGGGCGACGAAGCGCTGGTTCATCGCGAGCGCGGAGACGTTTCCCGCGAGGCCGAGCAGCCGGCCGCGCAGCGGGAGGCCGTGCTCGGAGATGGCCGCGAACACGCGGCCGAGCGCGACGGTGCCGGCGGGCTCGTTGCCGTGCAGTCCGGCGGTGACGACGATGACGGGGCCCGGGCGTCCGGTCGAGGCGTCGCCGAGGACCCGTTCGAGTCGCGTCATCTCGTTCGTGCGTTCGACCACGGAGGCGTGAGGCATGGTCGGGCGGAATGGTACCCCGCCCCCGGAGCCAGGCCAGAACTCATCCGCTTGGTACGCTCTCCGACCGGCGCCCTTTTCATGACCGCACCTCCTCCGACACCACTCGATCGGTTCGCGGCAGAGCTGCGCGCGGAGCTTCCCTCCGCGCTCGCGGCCGGTGTCGGTCCGGTCTTCGCCGCGTTCGCGCCGGCGATGCTCGACGTGATGGGGGGCACCGCGGAGTTCGCGGGCGCGATCTCGGTGGACTGGCCGCTTGCGGACGGCGTGTTGACCGCGGTGCGCGCCGCGGGCGCGCCGGGCGCGGCCGGCGTGCTCCGTTCGTCGCGCACCAGCCTCGAGGGCGCGCAGGGGCCGTTCCTCGATCTGCCCTACATGGGTTCGTGCGCGCGTGCCGCGTCCGCCCTGCGTGACGAGACGCGCTTCCCGGGCGCGAACCCCGCGCTCGACGCGCGCGCCGGCTCCGCGATCGTGCGGTTCACCGAAGCCGACGAGGCGCCGACTTTCGTCGCGCTGTCGCCGGGGCTCGAATTGCGCGCCGTGCTGCTGCCGGCGGCGGAAGGCGACGCGACCGGATCCGCCGACCCCGAGGTCCAACTCCAGGCGGCCGCCGCGATGGGGTACCGCGCGATCGCGGCCCTCTGCCGCCTCACCGTCCACGCGGGCGCGCTCGGCGAGACGCAGCGAGTCGAGGACCCGTACTTCGACGGCAAGCTCGCCAACGTCGACCCGGTGACCTACGCCTCCGAGTTCCGAGACGCGCTCTCGGAGCGCTGGCTCGGCCGCGCATTCCTCGAGCAGTTCGGCGGCGTGGCCGACTCGGCCGTCACGGTCGATGCCGCCGTGGAGTACCCGGTGCGCGCGGCGACGACGTACGTGATCGCGGAGCACCAGCGCGCGTGCCGCGTCGTCGAGTACCTGCACCGGTCGCGCCCCGACCGCGGCGAGCGGCTCGGCGCGCTCCTGGAGGAGAGCTACCTGCAGGCGCGCGAGCTCGGGCTCGTGACGCCCGCGGCCGAGACGTTCATCACCGAAGTGCGCCGTCGCGGGGCCGCGCTCGGCCTGCTCGGCGCGCGGCCGGCGCGCGACGGAGCGATCGCCGTCCTCGTCGCGAGCGGCAAGGACGGCGAGCAAGCGCTCGCGGAGGCGATCGCCGCGTTCGAGCGCACGTGGAAGGTCACGCCGATCGTCGCCGGCGGCCCTGCCGCCGGCGCGAACGCTCCGGAGAACTGCGTGCGT
>CAZOLL010000184.1:3330-8073 GCA_964580365.1 uncultured Phycisphaeraceae bacterium | reverse complement strand
ATCGCGGCGGCGCGGGCGCGCGCGTCGCCGGGCGGCACGAGCACTCCGGTCTTCTCGTGCTCGATCCAGCGCGGGAGAACACCGAGCGACGATGCGATCGTCGCGCGTCCGACCGCCATCGACTCGAGCACCTTGAGCGGCGCGAAGTAGAACCGCTCGAGCGACACGTACGGAGCGACGGCGACGTCCACGCCGCGCAGCCACTGCGGAACCTCGGCGAGCGGCACCGCGCCCGTCGTCTCCACCCGTCCGAGGTTCGCGTCCGCGAACGCGCGCACTTTCTTGCGCAACGGTCCCGCGCCGACGACGAGCAGCCGGAAGCGCCGGTCGTCCGCGAGCTGCTCGAACGCGTCGAGCAGCACGTCGACGCCGTGCCACTCCTTCAACGAACCGAAGAATCCGATCGTGAACGCGCCGGCGTCCGCCGATCGGCGCACCGGACCGCCGGGGGAGAACGACTCGAGGTCGACGCCGTTCTCGACGACGCGGATCTTCGCTGCGTCCATCCCGTCCTCGACCAGGAAGCGCTTCAGCTCGTCGGAGACCGCCACGACGCGCCGCGCGGCGCGTCCCGACGCCGACTCGAACAGCTCGAGCGCGCGCGAGAGAGCCGGCTTGCGGAACCGTTGCTCCTCCCAGACGAACGGCGCGTGGACGTGCAGCACGTGCGGCAGCCCGTGGCGCTTCGCGAGTGCCGACCCCGTCGCGTTGTACGGCGCGTCGAGCTCGTGCAGGAGCTCCGGACGGAACGCGCGGATCTCGCGTTCGGCGGCCTCCTCCAGCGCGACGTTCGCGAGCAAGTGGTCGACCGCGGCGATCGTCGCCTCCGCGCGCTCGCGATCGTTCGCGCCCGGCTTCGCGGCCGCTTCATCGTCCAGCACGTCCAGCACCGCGGGACGCGGCAGTCCGACGAACGGGACAGGGGTCACGATTCCTTCCGCGGGCGCGGGGCCGATGACGCGCACGTCGTGCCCGAGCTTCACGTACGCGGACACGACGCGCAGCAGGCCGGCGGCGTGGCCCGCGTGCTTCGCCATGCGGATCCCGCGGTCCGGCGCGAGGCAGAGGATCCTCATCCGACCGTCTCCTCGAACAACGCGGCGAGCCGCCGCGCGCTCGCCGACTGGTCGAACTTCGTCGCCACGGACGTGCGGGCCGCCGACCCGAGCCGCGCGCGCAGTGCGCCATCGTTCGCCAGGCGCTCGATCGCGGCGGCGACGGCTTCTGCGTCGCGCTCGGGGACGATGAAACCGTTCCCGTCGTTCGAGACGGCTTCGGGGATGCCGGTCACCGCGGTCGTGACGACCGGCAGGCCGCACGCGAGCGCCTCCACGATCGCGACCGGAAGTCCGTCACGATCCCCGTCCTCGGCGACGAGGCACGGCAGCGCGAAAACGTGCGAGCGGCGGTACAGCGCGATCACGTCGTCCTGCACTCGCGCGCCGAGGAACGAGAAGCGCTCGCCGAGTCCGGCGACCTCGGCCTGGCGCTCGAAGCGCTCGCGTCCCTCGCCGGCGCCGACCAGCTCGCAGCGAAAGTCGACGCCGCGGTCACGCAAGACGCGGCACGCGTCGATCAGCACGCCGATCCCTTTCTTCTCGATCAACCGCGCGACGCACGCGATGCGCAGCGGAGGAGGGGGCGGCGCGGGGGCCGGCGTGAAGCGCTCGAGGTCGATGCCGTTGTAGATGCGCTCGACGCGCACGGAGTCGCCGGCGAGTTCGCGGAGGTAACGCACGTGGTAGTCGCTCACCGTGACCACGAACCGTGCCGCGCGCAGGTTCCTCACGAGGAGCGCTCGGTCCACGTCCTCGCGGAACACGTCGTACGCGTGCGCGGTGAAGCTGAACGAGATGCGCGCGAGGCGCGCCGCTTCCGCCGCGACGATCGTCGCCTCGTCGGCGAAGTGCGCATGGAGGTGGCGGATGCCGCGCTTGATGCAGCGCGCGGCGAGCATGCCCGCCTGCAGGTATTGCCGGACGCCTTCCTCGCGGCGCCGCGCGCGCAGGAAGCCGGACAGCCAAGCGACGGGGCGGCGTGCGATCGTCTTGCGGTTCTTCCGCCACGCACGCCGGCGGTTTTCGTCGCCCGGCAGGCGCTCGGTCCGGGCGCGCATCGCCTTCGTGCCGCGGTGCTCGCGTCGCGCGCGCGACCGCTCGAGCGCGAACACGCGCGCGTCGATCCCGAGGGCGTCGAGAGCGAGCAGTTCGTTCAGGACGAAGGTCTGGGAGATGAGGGGGAACGAGCGCACGACGTACGCGACGCGACCGCCGCCCGCGCGCGACCTCGTCGCGTGCTCCCATCGATCGGTGTCGGTCGTTCCAGCGCGCGCGCCCCGCACGGGCGCGGATCATACGGACCGCCGCGCGATCACTGATGCGCGACGAGATCCTCGGTCATCCGCTCCGTGATGCGGACGATGCGTCCGGCCGCGAACGTGAGCGTCGTGACGTACAACGTCGGCGCGCCCACGCGGTCGAGACCGCGGGTGCCGAACTGCCACTCGACGTGGTCGTCGCTGCCGAACAGGATGCACTCGGGCTGGCCGCACAGGCGCTTCACCTCCGACGGCGACATTCCGAGACGCACCAGCGGGGCGGAGAAACGTCCGCTCACCACGGTCGCGGCCTTCTTCGGTGCCGCGGCCGATCCGGACGGCTTGCCGGCCTTCTTGCTCGAGCGCGGAGCGCTCGACTTCTTGCTGCGGCGGGCTTCTCGGACCACCATGCGCGATCTCCAATCTCCGTTCGCGGCGCCCTCGGTCGCAGGCGCCGGCCTCGGCCTTTCTCTTCGGGAGATCGGCCGTCCGGCTTGAGTCGATCCGATGATTCCTGGACGATTTCCCCTCTGGTTGAATGGCCCGACCTCCCCGGAGTCGAACATGACCGACGTTCGCAAACCGTTGCGGGCACCACGCGGAACGCAGCTCTCCTGCGCCAACTGGCAGATCGAAGCGCCTTTCCGGATGCTGCAGAACAACCTCGACCCCGAGGTCGCGGAGGACCCCGCGCACCTCGTGGTCTACGGAGGCTCCGGGAAGGCCGCGCGCGACTTCGCCTGCCTCGATGCATTGCTCGCGACGCTGCGGAGGCTGAAGTCCGACGAGACGATGCTCGTGCAGTCCGGCAAGCCGGTCGGAGTGCTGAAGACCTTCGAGCACGCGCCGCGCGTGCTGATCGCGAACTCGCTGCTCGTCCCGCACTGGGCCAACTGGGATCACTTCCGCGACCTCGAGCGGAAGGGGCTGATGATGTTCGGGCAGATGACCGCCGGCTCGTGGATCTACATCGGCAGCCAGGGGATCGTGCAGGGCACCTACGAGACCTTTGCCGAGGCCGGGCGGCGCCACTTCGGCGGCGGCCTGTCGAAGCGGCTCGTCGTGACGGGTGGGCTCGGCGGGATGGGGGGCGCGCAGCCGCTCGCCGCGACGATGGCCGGCGCGACGTTCCTCGCCGCCGAGGTCGACGAGTCGCGCAGCCGAAAGCGCCTCGACACGCGCTACCTCGACAAGCTGACGCCGAACCTCGACGAGGCGATCCGCCTCGCGCTCGACGCGAAGGCGCGCGGAGACGCGGTCTCGATCGGCTGGACCGGCAACGTCGTCGATCTGCTGCAGGAGCTGATCCGCAGGAACGTCGTCCCCGACCTGCTCACCGATCAGACCTCGGCGCACGACGAGCTGAACGGCTACGTGCCGCACGGGATGCCGTTCGCGGCCGCGCTCGCGCTGCGGAAGTCGGATCCGAAAGGCTACGTCGCGCGCTCGACCGCCAGCATGGCGGAGCACGTGCGCGCGATGATCGAGCTGAAACGGCGAGGCGCGGTCGCGTTCGACTACGGCAACAACCTGCGCGGCCAGGCGCTCGCCGCCGGCGTCACCAACGCGTTCGACGTGCCCGGCTTCGTGCCCGAGTACATCCGCCCGCTGTTCTGCGAAGGGAAGGGCCCGTTCCGCTGGGCCGCGTTGTCTGGCGACCCCGCCGACATCCGCGCGACCGACGAGGCGATCCTCGAGCTGTTCCAAGCGGACCGTTCGCTGCACCGCTGGATCACGCTCGCGTCCGAGAAGATCGCGTTTCAGGGACTGCCCGCACGGATCTGCTGGCTCGGCCAAGGCGCCCGCGCGCGAGCCGGCCTGAAGTTCAACGAGATGGTGAAGAGCGGCCGCCTGAAGGCGCCGGTCGTGATCGGCCGCGACCACCTCGACTGCGGCTCCGTCGCATCGCCGAATCGCGAGACGGAGGGAATGAAGGACGGCACCGACGCGGTCGCCGACTGGCCGGTCCTGAACGCGATGGTCAACGTCGCGTCCGGCGCGACGTGGGTGTCGGTGCACCACGGCGGCGGAGTGGGGATCGGCTACTCGATCCACGCCGGCCAGGTGATCTGCGTCGACGGCACCGACGCCGCGGCGAAGCGCATCGAGCGCGTGCTGACGAACGACCCGGCGATGGGCGTCCTGCGCCACGCGGACGCGGGGTACGAGGATGCGTGGAAGACTGCGGAGCGCGAGAGGGTCGACGTGCCGATGAAGGGGTGACGCGGGGGCGGGGGCACGAAGTGCACGAAGCAGGTGCGAGTCGGTCGTGCCGGGTCACCGGAGAGACGTGGCGAACCGGAACCCGATGGACCGGCAACCGGGGCCCGAACGCGCCGGGCCCGGGTCCCCCGACCCGGGGACCCCCCCCCGGGCGCGCGGGGGCCGGGGCCCGGGGCCGGGGGGCGCGGGGGGGGGGGCGGCGG
>CAZOLL010000184.1:0-3320 GCA_964580365.1 uncultured Phycisphaeraceae bacterium | reverse complement strand
AACAGAGACCCGGAAACAGAGACCCGACAGACCGGGGACCGGCAACCGGTTCCGCAGGTCTCGGGTCTCTGGTCTCCGTTCACGGGTCACCCGGTCGCGGCGTTCGGGCCCCGGTTGCCGGTTCGCCGTTCCCCCGGGTCTCCGTTTCCGGGCCTCGTCCCCTCTCCGCCTACCGCCGCTCCTCCTGCAGCATCACCCGGTCCCCCGAAACGAACGGCGGGGTGAACGTCGACAGCACCAGCGTTCCGCCCGGCGCGCGGTTCACGAAGCCGTGGGGGACGTTCATCGGGAGGTGGATCAGCATGCCGGCCTTCACGCGCTTCCATTCGCGGTCGACCAGCACGTCGCCTTCGCCTTCGAGGATGTACACGGTCTCGTCGCTCCGACGGTGAAGGTGCGGCGCGAGCTTGCCCGTCACGCGGACGAGGTGCACCGAGCTGCGCGGCGCGTCGGTGAGCAGGTCCACGATCTGCGGGTCGCCCGCGGGCGCGCGCGCGGCCTTTTCGAGGGCGTCGATGAGCGCCGGCGTGCGCGGCACTTCTTCCGGCGGGATCACCGAGAAGTCCTTGAACAGCGAGTCACAGCCGCCGAGCGAGATCGCCGCGAAGCCGAGTGCGAGCAGTCGTCGGATCACTTGTTCTCTCCACAGTCGATTCGGATGACGTCGCGTCCCGTGCTACCGGCGCCGCCGGCGCCCGCGTAGCCGATCGCGGCCAGCGCCGGGTCGGCGCCCGCGCGCGCCATCGGACGCGAATGCCGTGCGTCGCGGAGGAATTCGTCGAGCACGCGCGTCAGGTCCGCCACGTGGGAATCGTCCTTCCGGTACAGATTCGATCGCTCGAGCGGGTCCGCTGCGACGTGGTAAAGCGCGAAGCAATCCAGCGGGAAGCACGCGCCTTCCTTCAGATGATACGGAGGCTTCCGCGGCCGCACGCCGCCCGGGTTCTTGATGAACTTCCACTGCCCGTCGCTCGCGGAGAAGATCGCGTCCTCCCACTCCGCGATCACGTGGCGCCGCGCCGTGCGCTCGGCCTTCCCTTCGAGCACCGGCACGAGGTCGAACCCTTCCTGGTCGGACGGCACGTCGACCCCGGCGAGATCGAGGATCGTCGTGAACAAGTCGTGCAGTTGCGCGAGCGCGTCCACGCGACGGCCCGCGGGGAAGCGTCCCGGCGCCGCGGCGATGAGCGGGACGCGCAGCACGGTGTCGTAGATCGACGCGCCGTGCGCGAAGTAGCGGTGGTGGTCGCCGAGCTCCTCGCCGTGATCCGCCGTCAGCACGATGACCGCGCCGTCGAGCAATCGCTTCGACTCGAGCGCGGCGTGGATCCGCGCGAGCCGCGCGTCCACGCCGGACAAGCCGGCGTCGTAGAGCGCGCGCACCTGCTTCGAATCGGCGTCGGTCGGCGCGGCGTCGCCGAGCGTCCACCTGCGCAGCCACTCCGACACGCCGTCCCGCGGGAGTTCGTTCGTGATCGGTCCGCGGTAGCTCGCGTCGACGAAGCGCGCGGCGTCTTCCGCGGCCGGCGTGTACGGGTCGTGCGCGTCGTACAGGTGCACCCAGAGGAAGAACGGCCTGTCGTCCGCGGACCGCGATCCGATCCACGACGTCACCGCGCGCTCGACGCGCTCGTCCCACGTGCGCTGCGAGGTCGCCTGCACCGCACCGCCCTCGTCCATCAGTCGTCCCGCGACGCCGTCGACCGCGACGTCGAATCCGCGCAGCCAGAACGGCCACCGCGTGCGGTCGAGGTTCGACGCGAACGCGGCGGTGCGGTAGCCCGCGCGCTGCAACAGCACGGGGAACGGCACGTGTCGCGCGTCCAGCGGTGCGCCGTTGTCGCGCAGGCCGTGCGTGGCGGGGTACTTCCCGGTGAGCAAGGACGCGAGCGACGGATGCGTCTCGCCGCGCGGAGCGAACGCGTTCTCGAATCGAACGCCGCGCGCGGCGAGCGCGTCCGCGAACGGCGTCGGCGACGTGCGCGCCTCGCGGTTGCCGTAGCAGCCGAAGCGATCGACCCGCGCGGTGTCGATCGTGAAGAGGACGATGCTCGGCGGCCGCGCAGGCGCACGCCGCAGCGCGAAAGCCGCGACTGCGCCGCCGATCAGGACGAGGGAGCCGAGGAGAAGGTGGGAGCGGCGCACGTCGTCACTTCCCGCGCCGCGCCGCGGCGATCACTCGTCGACGCGGCTCTGCTCCATCCAGCGCTGAACCTGGTCGTCCGGGTGCGCGTCCATCCGCGTGATGATCCAGTGGCCGTTCTCGACGCGCAGTGTGACGAAGTACACCTCGTACGACTGCGTGAAGCGGTTCATGAACGACACCTTGTAATCGAACTGCGCGGGCGTCCACCAATACCGCAGGTACGCGCCGGTGCACTCGATCTTGTAGTTCAGCGGTCCGCCGCCCTCGTTGCGGTACCACGACGGGAAGAGCTTCACGTCGCGGATCAGCACGAAGTCCTCGGGGCCGCCCTTCGCGTCCTTGCCCTTCTTCATGAACTCGGAGAGGTCGCCGCGGCGCGGGCCGTTCAGCGGCGTCGTCTTGCCGCCCTTGCGCATCTCGCTCAGCTGGCCGAGGTCGTAGGACATCGCGTTGCCGAGATCGACCGGGTTCATCGCGTCGAGCGCGTCGACGAACAGGCGGATCGTGTCTTCCTGCGGGCGGTACTCGTGCAGCGGGTAGTAGCGCAGCAGGTAGTCGTCGCCGGTCGGGTCGTCGCCCCAGAAGCCGGTGATGAAGTCGTAGAGCTCGTAGAAGCGGACCATCGCTTCCGCCTGCACGAACACCTGCGCGAACGCGCCGACGTCCCAGTTGTTGTTCTCGACGAACGGGACCGACGGCTGCCCTTCGCGCTGCGGGCGCTCGAACGGGCGCATGTCGGGGAGCGCCCAGATCAGCGCGCGGCCGGCCGGCGCGCGCGCCTCGTTGCTCCAGTCGCCGAGGTGCCACTCCTTGTAGTGGCCTTCCTCGAACACGCCGATCGAGCGGCCGTCGATGCCGAGGCGCCACGAGCGGCAGTTCTGCGCGCCCGCCCAGAGATTGCGCGTGATGTACAGCTCGATGCCGAAGCCCGGGCCGACGCCGACGTTCGCCTTGACGATGTCGAGGGCGTCGAGCGCGCGGTTCGGCAGGTACCAGAGCACGCGCTGCCACGCCGGCCAGAAGAAGCCGGCCGCCTGCACCGACGAGTTGTCGAGGCGGTCCTGCAGCGCCGTGATCGACGCGTACTCCGGCGGCGGCGGATTGAACAGCGAGCACGCGGACAAGGTGGAGGCGAGCACGGCGAACGCCGGAAGGGCGCGACAACGCATCGGAG
>CAZOLL010000183.1:6735-8099 GCA_964580365.1 uncultured Phycisphaeraceae bacterium | reverse complement strand
ATGATCGTGGACGCTGGAGGGAAGGGCGGCTTCTCGAACACGAACGGGTTCAAGATTCAGGTCGAGTGAGCGCGCGCAGCGGATTCGCAGACCCCAGGCGGCAGCATGCCTCAGCGACGCCGCGTCGCTCTGCAGCGATCAGCGGATTCGGAATCCGCACCCGTCCTGCAGAGAAGTCCCGTTCGTCCCCGATTCTCTGCAACATCTCCGCGCGGATTCCGAGTCCGCATGGAGAGGCGGAGAGAACGCGGCGAGAGCACGCGGAATCCGCGCCGCCGCGGGCTCTCCGGTTAACAGTTGGTGGCGCTGCAGAGAGCCACGTGCGCGGCGAGATGATGATGCGGAAGCCGCAAGCAGCGTAGGACTTCGAGTTTCCGGCGCCGCGCCGGGCAGCGCGCTGGACGCAGCGAGCGGAGAGGGGTACCGATTCCCGCCGTTCGTAAGTCGAGTTGGTTCCCGGACTAGGATTCGAACCTAGACTAGCGGATCCAGAGTCCGCTGTCCTACCATTAGACGATCCGGGAACGTGGGGGCGCGAACGTAGCGACGCGTGCGTTTCGTGGCAAGTTCGGGTCACTGCGGAACTCGAGCGTCAGCGCTCATGTGAATCCGCGCGCAACCGCGCTCGGATCGGGATCCCGAGAGCACGAAGGAAGGGGGAGTCGCATGTTCGAGCGCAGCTCCGCGAATCCTCTCGCGAGCTCGAAGCTCGCCGTGACGAACGTGCTGCGCGTCGGCGACTTCGCCCCGGTCGCGGCCCGAATGCCCTCCCGTCCGGGTGCTCGATTCGCTCTGGTATCCGGAGTCGGATCCAACGGGATGCGCCGCCGCCGACGGCGGCGCGGAGGGATGAACGATGAACATCGTCCGAGGAACCGTGATCGTTCGCGCGCTCGTCGCGTGCCTCGCACTCTTCGTCGCGCCGAGCGCCGGCGCGCTCCTCGCGAGCGAAGTCGTCGTCGACCACGTGCACGCGGTGCTGCGCGAAGGCCCCGCGTCCGACACGGCGAAGCTCCGGTCGCTCGCGAACGGCGAGCGGCTCACGCTGCTCCAGACGCAGTCCGACGGCGGATACCTCAAGGTGAAGACGGCCGCGGGCGAGATCGGCTGGGTCTACAAGCGCTGGGTCGTCGAGGCGGCGCCGATCGAGCCGCCCGAGTTCGAAGAGAAGCCCGCTGTCGACGAGATGCGCATTCACTTCATCGACGTCGGCCAGGGCGCGGCGACGCTGTTCGAGTTCTCGTGCGGCGCGATCCTCGTCGACACCGGCGGCGAGAACACCGTCGCGTTCGACGGGGCGGCCGCGTTGACCTCGTACCTCGAGGGCTTCTTCGAGCGGCGCGACGACCTGGTCCGCACGCTCG
>CAZOLL010000183.1:0-6725 GCA_964580365.1 uncultured Phycisphaeraceae bacterium | reverse complement strand
ACCCGCACCCGGACCACACGCTCGGCGTGGCGTCCGTGCTGCAGCACTACTTCGTGAGGAACGCCGTCGACGACGGCGTGCGCACCGGCAAGGGATACCCGAGCCAGCGCGCGCTCGAGGAGCACATGATCGCCGAGGCGCAGGGCCACCTCCGGCAGATCGACGCGCAGGCATGCATCGACGCTCGCGGCCTCACCGATTCCGTGATCGACCCGATCGATTGCTCCGGCAGCGACCCGCGCGTTCGCATCCTCTGGGGCGGCGTCAGCGAAGCGACGAAGACTCGCCTGCACTGGAACAAGAGCGAGTTCGAGGAGGAGAACAACCACAGCGTGGTCGTCCGCGTCGACTTCGGAAAGGTGTCGGCGCTCGTCACGGGCGATCTCGAGGAGCAAGCGATCGGCGACCTCGTCGTGGCCTACTCCGGCACCGGGCTGCTCGACGTCGACATCTGGGAAGTCGGGCACCACGGCTCGACCAACGGCACGACCGATCCGTTCCTCGCCGCGATGTCTCCCGCGATGGCGGTCGTGTGCGTCGGCAACCCCGTGCGCAAGGCGAAGTGGACCGCGTGGGACTACGGGCACCCGCGCGACTCGGTGATCTGGATGATCGAGCAGCGCGTGACCGGTGTCCGCACGCCCGTGTCCGCGCCGTTCGCGACGGCGAAGTACACGTTCGCGCCGCCGCGCGAGATCGACAAGGCGATCTTCGGCACCGGCTGGGACGGCACGATCGTCGTGACCGCGCGGAAGAACGGCGAGATCCGCGTCGGCGAGGACGTCATCGTCGCCGCGCACTGAAGCACGGGCGCGGTTCCTCGCCGGTCGCCGGTCGTTCCAACAGATCGTGAACGCGGCCCTCCGCGCGCGCGGCCGCCGCGCGAACGCGCCGTGACAGCCGCGGACATCGTCGTTGGCTTCCAGCCCCATCGGAGGAAGGAACGTGCCGGCATCGGCCTGCGATCCGACCAAGTTCTCGGCCCTCGTGCTCGACCCGGGGACCGGGAAGTACAAGATCGACCACGCGAAGCTCCGCGGCGCCAACTGGTTCGGCCTCGGCCCGAACCCGCTCGTGTTCTGGAAGCACTTCAACCTCGTGCAAATCGAGCTCGAGCTCGATTACGCGAAGTCGGCGAACATCAACTCGCTCCGCGTCTTCCTTCAGCTACGAGGCCTACACCCTCGACCCGTTCAACCACAAGAAGCGGTTGAACCTCCTGCTCGCGGCCTGCTGCAAGCGCGGCATCGTGCTGCTCGTCACGGTCATGGACTTCTGCTTCGGGTGGAATGGGCGCGGCGCGGTCGAGCGTTGGGCCGGCACGCCGGGCGTGTTCTTCATGGAGCGGCTCGAGCTCGCGCCGTTCCTCGCATCCCCCGACGAGGTGTTCCTGATCACGCGGATCTTCCCGCCGTGGTTGACGATGTTCGACCTCGCGAACGAGCCGTCGTCGAACCCGTGGTCGTGGAAGGATCCTCTCGGCTCCGGCGTGCCGGCGTTGCTCAACCCGCTCGACATCCTCGTGTTCCTGATGCAGGTCTCGGCGAAGTTGTTCGCGAAGGCCGCCGAGCACGAGATCACGATCGGCGAAGGTCTCATCGCGCAATTCGGGTCCGCGGACTTCCTCGCGCAGTTTCCTTTCACGTTCCAGAGCATTCACGGCGGCTACACGGACGCGGCCGTCATCGCGAACCTGATGGCGACGATTCCGCCGACCTCGCTGCGGCCGGTCGTGCTCACGGAGACCGCCGCGGACCCGGCGGTCATTCCCGACGCGGTCGACGCGGCGAACGCATTCCAGTGCGGATTCATGTTCCGGGGGCCGATGAAGGGCTTCAGCCAGTGGAACAGCTTCACCGGACTGTTCCGCCCCGACGGATCCGTCACCGATCTCGCCGCCTACGAAGCGTTGCGCAACGGCATGCCCGGCAACCCGCCGCCGTCGGGGCCGGAGCCGTTCCCGCTCTTCATCGAGAAGCAGCAGATCCGTCTCGCGCTCGCGCGATCGAACGCGATCACGACGGTCACGGCGGAGAACGCTGACGAGATGCGATCGTTGCCGTGGGAGCTCCTGTTCTGGGGCTTCTTCGCGAAGGAAGTCGCGGTGCACGAAGAACTGCTCGGCATCCACCAGGTGATCGCCGCCGCCTACGAGCGTGGGGAAGCCGGCGACAAGCGGAGACTCGGCGAGACCGGCCGCCTCCGCGCGAGCGATCGCCGCCGCGTAGTCCGCGAAGCCGGTTCCCGTGCGGCCGTACTCGACGGCGAGCCGCTGGATCTCGCGCACCGCGAGCGCAAACGCTTCGTCGAGGCCCGCGCGCTCGATCGCCAGGTCGATCTCGTCTTTCGTCTGCTCGACGAGCGGGACGACCGAGCTGGAGACGGTGAACGCGAACGCGATGGACGCGGGGCGCGCCGCCGCGCTCGGGACGACATGGCCGCCCCGTCTGAACCTCGCGCCGCCGATATTCTTCGGGTCGATCCGCGGCAGCTACGTGAGGCTTTCGACCGCCGCGATCGCGTCCGATGCGAGCAGGTCGAGGCTCGCTGTCCACCAACCACCCTTCGACGCGCCGCAACCGCGCTTGTCCGTCTCGAGCGCCGGGACGCCGCGCTTCTCCATCGCGCACGACCACGCGTCGGTCCACGCGTTGGTGCGTTCCGAATCGCCGGAGCCCTGGATCACGTCCATCGCCGGCAGCGATCCACCTTCCGGGAGGAAGAGCGCCGCCGCGAGATCGACCCCGTCGCTCTCGAAGCGGTGTTCGACGGGTTCGACTCGGGCGAGGAAGAGCGTCGAAGTCACGAGGAGCGGGAGCATCTGGTTCTCCGGAAACGTCGGCATCGCGGCGGACGCCGGGAGAATGGAAGCGCGCAGTGCGTGGTTCCGGCGCCAGCGGCGCGCCATCGAACGCGGCGTGCAGCCGAAAACGTCGCGGGGTCGCGGCGCTCGTCACGCCGCGACCCCGCGGTCTGTCCTCTTGGTTCTGTTCGGCCGTATGTCAGGCGGCCGGGCGATACGGCGTCAGGAGGTACTGCAGGCGCTCCTGGGCCCGGTAGTACTTCGACTTCACCGTGCCCGTGGGTTGACCGATTCGCTTCGCGATGTCCGGGAACTCCATCTCGCCGACCTCGCGCAGGAAGAAGATGCGCGCCTGTTCGCGGGGCAGCCGGCGGAGCGAGCGGACGAGCTGCCGGCGGAACTCCTTCTTGATCGCGCGGGCGTCGGGCTGTGGCGACTTCTTGTCGAACGTGTCGCGGATCTCGTCGCCGTCGTCCATCACCAGCACCATCGAGTGGGTCGGCAGGCGCCGGCGCTTCAGGACGTCGATGCAGAGGTTCTTCACGAGCGAGTAGATCCAGGTCGTGAAGTGGACGCGGCGGCCGAAGTCGAAGTCCGTGACGTGCGCGACGAGGCGAAGGTGGATCTCCTGCACAAGGTCGTCCACGAGGTCGGGGTACTTGGAGCCGACCTTCTGGTTGATGATGCGGCGGATCGGGGGTTCGTAGAGCGAGAGGAGGGATTGGAGGGCAGCACGGTCGCCGCGCTGGGCGGCCAGGATCGTCGCGGGGGCGGGGTTGTAGGCAGTCATCGGTCGGCTCCGGGCGGGGGCGTCGTTCGGGACGCGCCCGGTAGTGCACGACCCATGCCTCCGGACCGATTTCTCTTCGTCCCCGGAAAACCCTGCAAGACAAACGGTTACGGACGATTGGCGTGCGCCGGGCCGTGCCGACGTTAGATCGATCTGATGATCCGTTATCGCGCGGCCGCGCCGCGCGCCGCGGTCAGCGGCCGTGCCAGCGGCGGCCGCCTTGCGACTTGCCGCGACGGCGCGGCGCGAAGTCGCCGGGGCGACGTCCGCCGCCGAACTCCCCGCCGAAGCCGGACCGCTGGCGCGGCGCGTCGGGGTGCGACGGCGAGCGCGACTGCGAGTGATGCCCGGAGTGGGAGCGGTGCCCGGAGCGGGAGTGGGGCCGCGAGTGGGGGCGCGAATGTCCCGGGTGCTGCGCCGCGGCGCTCGTGCGCGCGATCTCCGCGCGCCAGTGCGCGAGGTCGGCGATCGGCTCACCGCGCGGGATCGAGCCGCGAGTGAACTTCTCGATGTCGCGCAGGAGCGGATTCTCTTCCGGCGCGCACAGGCTGGACGCGTGCCCGACCGCTTCGTGCCGCGCGGTGCGCCCGACGCGGTGGACGTGGTCCTCGGGAACGTGCGACAAGTCGAAGTTGATGACGTGGCCGATGCCGGAGACGTCGATGCCGCGGGCCGCGATGTCGGTCGCGACCATCACGCGGTACTCGCCGCTCTTGAACCCCGACAGTGCATGCAGGCGCTGCGACTGCGAGCGGCCGCCGTGGATGCGTGCGGTCTTGATGCCCGCGCGCGAGAGGATCTTCGCGACCTTGTCGGCGCGGTGCTGGGTCCGCGCGAACACGAGCGTGGTCTCTTCGTCGCGCGCGAGCAACGAGAGGAGTGCCGGCACCTTGTCGTCCTGCTTGACCATGTAGACGCACTGCGTTGCGCCCTTCGCGACGGTGCCGCTCTTCGACACTTCGACCTTCACCGGGTCGTGCAGGCACCGCTTCGCGAACTGCGCCACCTCGCCGGCCATCGTTGCCGAGAACAGGTAGGTCTGCCGCGCGCGCGGGAGCTTCGCGAGGATGCGGTCGAGCTGTGGCTTGAAGCCCATGTCGAGCATGCGGTCGGCTTCGTCGAGCACCAGCACTTCGATCTGATCGAGGCGGACCGTGCGCTGCTGGATGTGGTCGACCAGGCGGCCGGGAGTCGCGACGATGACTTCGCGCTGCTCGCGCAGCTCGCGCATCTGGTTGTTCATCGACGCGCCGCCGATGATCGCGGCGCCTCGCACGCGGCGGCCGGCGCCGAACATGCGCAGGTGATCGCAGATCTGCAGGGCGAGCTCGCGCGTGGGCGCGAGGACGAGCGCGCGCGTGCCGTGCTTGCCGGCGAGGCGCTCGATGATGGGGAGGAGGAACGCGGCGGTCTTGCCGGTCCCGGTTGCGGCGCAACCGATGACGTCCTTCCCGGCGAGGCCGGGCGGGATCGCTTTCTCTTGGATCGGGGTCGGGCGGAGGTATTCCGCGCGCTCGAGCGCCTCGAGCATCGTGGGGGACAGACCGAGCGAGGCGAACGCGGGGGGGGCTTCGAGAACTTCCAGAACGAACTCCTACACGGGCAGAAACGAAACGAGCAGTTTAGCCCGAGGCCCTTCGCGGCCGATCGCGCGAATCCGTTTGTTTGCCGTCGTTCCGCAGGCCCGACGCGCGCTCAACGCTCGAAGCGCAGCGTCTCGGCGCGCTTCGCGGCGACCGTCACCTCGCGCCGTTCCTCCGGGCCGCCATCGATGCTTGCGACCACGACGTAGTCGCCGGGCTTCGCGTCCACCCAGTGCGACTCGCCGCTCGCGAGTCGGGTGAACCGCTGGATCACCGCGCCGTCCTTCGTCCGCACCTCGACGAACGATCGAGACGAGGCGCGAAGCTGCGCCGGCGTCACGCCCTTCCCCTCGTGCGACGGAGCGGGAAGGAGAGCGGAGTCCACCATGATCATCAGAGTGCCGGCCGGCTCGACGCGCACGTCGAAGGCGATGTCGCGCGCCGACTCTCCGACGTCGAGGCGCGCTTCGCCTTCGACCGCGAACGCGCGCACGCCGGGGTAGCGGATCGAGAACTGCACGCACGGGCGGTAGCGACCTGGCCGGAGTCCGATCGCCGAGTAGTCCCCGTTCGCGTCGATGCGGCCCCAGATCTGCGGTTCGCCGCCGTTCTCCGCGACGAACGACACGAGCGCCTCGCCGAGCGGCGAGCCGTCGCTGGTGCGCACCTTGCCATGCACCGACGCTCCGCGCGTCATCGCCACCTCGATCACGGGCGGGTCGAGCGGCGCGCTCTCGGCGATCTTCACTCCGGGAGTCGTCACGGTCACGTAGCCCGAGCCGCGGACGCTCATCTCGTAGACGCCGACCGGCGCATCCTTGACGAAGAACTCCCCGGGCGAGCGCAGCTCGCTGGTGAAGACGCCGGGCTCGCCGACCAACGTCGCGGTCGCCGCGGTCACGGCGTCGCCCGTGAGCGCGTCCTTCACCCGGCCGATCAGCACGATTCCTTCGCTCCGCGTCGGGATCCCCGGCAGCGTGAGCACGACCTCCGGAGCGTCCGCGAGGATGGAGTCGATGGTGGCGACGAGCGGACCGCGTCGATGGTCCGCCGACGCGATACCGGGCGCGCGCGCCCCGACGCGGAACGGTCCGGCGGCGAGGTCACGGAAGGTGAACCGTCCGTCCGCGCGCGCCCGCGTGCGCGCGACCCGCCGCACGCCGCGTGGCTCGTCCGGACCGCCGGCGATCTCCCTTCGGAACAGACTCGACGGAGGCTCCGTGGGATCGAGCAGGTCGATCTCCGCGCCGGCCGCGGGCGTGCCGTCCTCGAATCGAACGGTCGCCGAGAGCGATCGACCGGGCTCGAGCATGACCGCGACGAGCGGCGGCGCGTCCGCGGACGGCGTGAATTCGGCACTCGCCCCCGGCGCGTACCCGCGCGCGCGCACCTCGACGCGCGTCGCCGCCGGGAGTCGCGACTCGACCACGACCACTCCGTCGTCGCTCGTGGCCAGCGGCGCGACGCTCTCACGATGGAGGATCGTCGCGCCCGGGATCGGCCGCCGGCGGGCGGCGTCCACGCGGCTCGGGGCGGCCGGCGCGCCGCC
>CAZOLL010000182.1:0-8109 GCA_964580365.1 uncultured Phycisphaeraceae bacterium | reverse complement strand
TCCGGTGACGAAGCTGTGGGAGTTCGACGAGCTGCGCACGGCGTGCGACCTCGAGGCGGGCGAAGACCCGGCGAAGTTGGAAGTCCCGACGGTCGCGGAAGACGGATCGATCGCAGTGAAGGACGGGACGGGGATCGTGTTCGTGCTGATCCCGGGTGGGACGTTCTGGCAGGGCGCGCAGAAGGAGGACAAGGACGGGCCGAACTTCGATCCGGGCGCGCAGATCGACGAGATCCCGCAGCAGGTGACGCTGGCGCCGTACTTCCTGGCGCGGCACGAGCTGACGAAGGGACAGTGGAAGCGGCTCACGGGCGGCGAGGAGCCGAGCTGGTATCAACGCGGTTCGACGTACGACAACGAGCCAGTTCCGATCGGCTGGACGCATCCGGTGGAAGAGGTGTCGTGGACGGACTGCGATCTCTGGACGCGGCGGTCGGGGCTCGCGCTGCCGACGGAGGCGCAGTGGGAGCGAGGGGCACGCGGCGGGATGACGAGTCCGTGGTGGACCGGAGGCGACGCGTCGACTCTCGACGGCGCGGCGAACGTGCTCGATCGACGGGCGGAGGCGAAGTACCCCGACTGGGGCCGCCAGATGGGTGACTTCGACGACGGGTTCGTCGGCCTCTCGCCCGTTGGCCGGTACCGGTCGAACCCGTTCGGCTTGTTTGACGTGCATGGCAACGTGTGGGAGTGGTGCGCGGACGTGTACACGAGTCGGTACTCGACTCCGCGCGCTGGTAACGGAATTCGCGAGCCGCGAATCAACGGCCTCGCGGACCGCGTCAACCGCGGCGGCGGCTTCCTCAGCCCCGCCTCGAGCGCGCGCTCCGCGGACCGCGCCGGGGACGACCCCTCGCGCCGCAACGCCTACCTGGGTCTCCGCCCCGCCAGGGTTCTCGACTGATCGGCTTCACGCCTTCGCACCTTCTTGCCATCGGCTCGAGCGCCGTGCGAAGCCGGCGCGGGGACCGATCCGTGTCTCCCTCGAGCCTCGACCACTACTCTGAGCTTTCGCCCACTTGGGCGCCCCGGCCTCCCCCGCCTCGTTCACGCCCACGGCTCGCATCGCTACGCTCCCGCCCCCGGGAGAGCGGCATGCCGGACGAACGCGCCGAAGACCTGCTGATCGTCTTCCTCGAGCGACGCGCCGAGGGCGACGCAACGGACTTCGAAGCGTTCTGCGCGCAGCACCCCGCGCACGCGGCGATGCTGCGCAGCCTGTTCGCTCGCCTGCGTCTCGCCGAGTCGTTGGGACATGCCGCTCCGGAGGCGTCGCTCTCCGACCGCCTCCGCACGAAGTTCGGAGCGCACGCCGACCCCGGCATCTCCCTCGACAGGTCCGACCCCGTCGACGACGCAACGCTGGTCCAGAACCTGAAGTCCCGCGGCCCCGCCTCGAACCGCTACCACCTGAGGGGCGAAGTGGCGCACGGCGGGATGGGCGCGATCCTGCGCGTCTTCGACAAGGACCTGCGCCGTCACCTCGCGATGAAGGTGATCCTCGACGGCAAGGATCAATACCTGCCACGCTTTCTCGAGGAAGCGCAAGTGACCGGCCAGCTCGACCACCCGGGAATCGTCCCGGTCCACGAGCTCGGCCTCGACGCGGGTGGGCGGGTGTACTTCACGATGAAGCTCGTGAAGGGCGAGACATTGACCCGCGTGTTCGAGAGGGTGGCAACCGGCGAGGAGGGTTGGAACCCGACGCGCGCCTTGTCGGTGATCTTGCGGGTGTGCGAGGCGATGGCGTTCGCGCACGACAAGGGCGTGATCCATCGCGACCTGAAACCGTCGAACATCATGGTCGGCAAGTTCGGCGAGACCTACGTGATGGACTGGGGCCTCGCGCGCGTGCTCGGCGCGAAGGACTCGAAGGACGTCCGCATCCGCCCCGACGCGAGCACCTACGTCGAGACGGGGAGACGCGCGACGAAAGGCGCGACGCCGGAATCTCCGCTGTACACGATGGACGGCGAAGCGCTCGGCACTCCGGCTTACATGCCGCCCGAGCAGGCGAAGGGTGAACTCGACAAGGTCGGCGCGGCGAGCGACGTCTACGCGGTCGGCGCGATCCTCTACCACTTGATCAGCGGTCAAATGCCGTACGTGGAGCCGGGATCCTCTCCGTCGCCTCACGCAATCGTGGCGATGGTGATGCATGCCGCGCCGCCGCCGGTGCACACGCTCGTGAAGGACGTCCCGGCAGAGCTCGCGGCAATTCAAGAGAAGGCGATGGCGCGCAGGATCGAGGACCGATACGCCTCGATGGCGGAGTTTGCGGACGACCTGCGCGCTTACCTCGAGCGCCGGGTGGTGAAGGCGTACGAGACCGGCGCGATCGCCGAGATCAAGAAGTGGGTCGTGCGGAACAGAGGGCTTGCGGCGGCGGCGTTGGTCGCCGTGCTCGCGATCGCCGGTGGGCTCGTCGGGGTGTCGCTGAAGAACGCAGAGATCACGGCACAGAAGAACTTCGTCGTGTCCCAGAAAGCAGAGTTCGACCAGCTCGCGGGAGTCGTGTTGCTCGAAGATGCGAAGAAAGCGGAGGAAGGGCTCTACCCGGCGTGGCCAGAGAAGATCCCGGCGATGGAGCATTGGCTCAAGACCGACTGGCGAAAGCTCGAGGAACTGAAACCGGTGCTTGCGCAGACGATTGCGCAACTCGAAGAGCGCGCGCTCCCGTGGACCGACGCCGAGCGCGAGAGCGACCGCACGACACATCCGGACTTCGAGAAGCTCAAGGCTTTGGGAGTAAGACTTGAGGCGCAAAGGCGCGCGCAGGCAGTGCGCGTCGGTCGTGCGCACGCGGAGGTCGCGATTCTGCCCGATGGCCTGGCTGGCAGGAGCGCCTGGGCGTTGGTGGACTTCGCGTACGCGCGCGTAAGACGCGAGGAAGAGGACCGGATCTTTGGCGAAGAGGCTTCGGCCCTCGCGGCATCTCGAGAGGCGGTGGTTCGCATCGAAGCGGGCGATGCGTCGGACGACCTTGCAGTCGCACTCGACACGTTGGGGTGGGCGCTGTTCGCGAACGGACTTGACGCGGAAGCTAGGGCGACAGAGGCGCGCGCACTTGAGATTGCGGCCCCCGAGAAGAAGGAGGACTACGAGAGGCGCCGCGCCAACTTGGAGCACGCGATCGTGGCGGCGACGGGACCGGAAGCAACTCAGGTTCTCGCGCGTGCCGAAACCGAGGTCGCCCGACTCGAATCCTCGGTGAATGCGCGCCGCTCTTGGCGCTTCGAGAGGGAGGACGATCGCTTCCTGCACGACACGCTGGCGAAGCTCTCGTCTGACATCGCGGCGTTCGTGCCCGGCGCGAAGCAGGGCGTCGAACAGCGCCTGGCGTGGGCGCAGAAGATCGGCGACCTCACGCTGCATCACAAGAACGCGCGCGTGACGTGGGACGACGTACGCGCGGCGCTCGCGAAGGCGGACGGCGTAGTGGCATCGACGCTCTACCGGGAATCGCCGATCGACTTGAAACCGCAGACGGGGCTCGTGCCGATCGGAATGAACCCGGTGACGAAGCTGTGGGAGTTCTACGAGCTGCGCTCGGCGTGCGACCTCGAGGCGGGCGAGGACCCGGCGGCGATCGAGATCCCGACGTTCGAGAACGATGGCTCGATCGCGATGAAGAATGGGACGGGGATCGTGTTCGTGCTGATCCCGGGCGGGACGTTTTGGCAGGGAGCGCAAGCGGAAAACCGGAACGCGCCGAATTTCGACCCCGAGGCATTTGGCGACGAGAGGCCGCTACAGCCGGTGACACTCGAGCCGCACTTCATCGCACGGCACGAATTGACCAAGGGGCAATGGAAGCGGCTTACCGGCGGCGATGAACCGAGCGAATACGAAATCGACTCGATTAATGATGACGAACGGGTGCCGATTAGTTGGATTCACCCTGTCGAAAACGTTTCGTGGTCGGAATCCGCGCGCTGGTTACGCCGCTCGGGTCTCGCACTCCCGACAGAGGCGCAATGGGAGTACGGTGCGCGCGGTGGCACGAACACCCCGTGGTGGACGGGAGTTGAGGCGTCGTCTCTCGCAGGAGCGGCCAACGTGATGGACCTGAGCGGAGCGGCGAAACGCCCCGAATGCGGCCGTCAGGTTGGCGATTTCGACGACGGGTTCGTTCAGATTTCGCCGGTCGGACGATTCCGCGCGAATGCGTTCGGCCTATTCGACGTGCACGGCAACATACGGGAATGGTGTGCAGACACGTACTTCAGGCGATACGTGACTCCACAGTCGGGCGACGGATTGCGGCGTGCGCCAGTCTCCGGATCTGACTCTCGCGTCTACCGCGGCGGCGGTTTCTTCTATGATGCGTTTAGCGCACGCTGCGCCGACCGCCTCTACTCCCCCGCACTTACCCGCCTCGATTCTCTAGGACTCCGCCCCGCCAGGATTCTCCAGTGAGTCGTTCGCCGATTCGCCCGCCAAGGAACTGAGCTGAATGCCCCACTTTACCGCGCCTTGCAGCTCGCACGCGTCCTCGCGCAAGTCCCGCGCGCGAGACGTGGGTCGAACTCACCTCGGTGGATATCGACATTCGCACCTCACTGATTTGCGCCGCCGCTCCGTGTGCAAGCTGCGCCGCCGCATCGATGCGAACTATGTGCGTGCACCCGCCACAGCGGAATCGGCGGAGTTTGATCCTCATCAATCAGCTGAAGTAGGACGATTCCCGAGCGGGTCCCGTGCGTGATTCGGCTGCGGTCGTGCCACGCCTTCCGTCGCGCTCCGTGTGAGCTATTTCGCGAGTCTCTGCGCTGGCGATGGGGCGAGATGAGAAACGAGAAGAGCGATCGCAATCCGACGTGATTGCGATCGCTCAGCATGCCTCACACTTTCAACTGCGACCTGATTCGCACCCCGATCCGCCCGCAGTCGACGCACTCAATCGATCGGATACGCAACGGTACCGGCGCTATCGTCCAGACCCTGGTCCACCTCGAACGTGAGCTTCGCCGGCTTGCCGCGGCCCTTGATGCCGAGAATCCGAAGCTCGTACTCGCCTCCTTCCGTGAGGGAGAACCCCTCGATCCGGAAACCCTTCTGTCCGACGGGCGCCAGCGCGGTCGAGAGGTCGAGCGTGACGCCCGATGGCGACACCAACTCGCAACGAAGACCGGCTCCCCGCAGCTTCTTGTTCGCCTTGGCAACCAGATCGAGTCTCGAGAACTCGGCTGCGGAGAACCGGAACGACTGTGCTGATCCGTCGCTGCTCGCGAGGCGACGGCTCAAACCGTCTTCCACTCCGTCGAACCCGCCGTCGACCCGAAGTGTGTAGTCGCCGATGCCCGCTGCGGGGCGAACCACCAACTCGTGCTCGCCGGTCTTCGTCAACGAAGCCGAGAGCCAGGCGCTGGAGCTCGGGGAGAGTATGCCCAGCACGATTCCACTCGTGTCGCCGACGGCCCTCACCTCGACCGAGACGGAGGTCGACGTGAACTCGGGGACTGCGCGGATCTTGAACTGCATGTTTGCGAGGCCGAAGAAGCGGCCGCGATCGACGTCCGTGGCGGAGCTGATTCTTCCGAACACCTGGCAACCGAGCGGGAAGCGGTGCGGCGGCTGCGAGACCTCGACCGAGTTGCCGGCTTTCACGTTGTTCGACGTGCTGCTCTCTCCGGCGATCGCGTGGACGCGAAGTCCCCAATACCAGACTCCGTCAGGTGTCGAAGTCGGCAACGTGAACGAGTCGGTCGCCGTGCCGAACGTGCTGGTCGTGATCGACTTCACGACCAGGTCGCTCGTCGTGATGACAGTGTCGGCCGACAGCACGTAATCGATCACGAACGAGCCGGAGAACGGGGTGCCCGTGTTGGTGATCGTGCGCGACAGCGACACGCTCGCGCCCGCCACCGCGTTCGCGGGTCCGCTCACCGCGACCGCCACCAGGTCAGTCGGCGCCGAGGTGATGGTGCACGTCCCGCCCGCGACGACATTGTCGACCGTCTGGGTCTCTTCCGGCACCGGAACGATCTCGAGACCCCAATACCAGGTCCCGGGAGCGATCGAGGCGGGAATGGAGAACGCCGGGCAGTTCTCCGATCCATAACCCGAGCTGGTCGCTTGGAACACCAGTGGATCGCTCTCCGTGATCGAGGAATTGGTGCTCAGGCGAATGCGGTACGTGAACGGTCCGTTGTACGGCCAACCGTTGCTCTCCACGTTGCGCGCCACGACGATCGACTGGCCGACTTGCGCCGTCGAGGGTCCGGAGATCGAGACCGCGTGCAGGTTCGGCGCGACACCCTGATACCCGTTCATCGTCGGGTACTGGAGATTGTCGGGGTCGAGATAGATGTTCGCACCGCTCACCCAGGTGTGCTCGAGCCGCCCGTAGATCAGGTTGTCGGTCACGCAGTCCTGCGATGATCCGAGGTACCCATAGAGCTGGCCCACGATGCGTTGGTTCTGGTCGAAGAGCGGCGAGCCCGAAGAGCCTCCCTGGGTCGCGCCGTACTCGAGGTGTCCGACGCGCCACATCTTCGCATTGCTCGAGTAATGGGTGGAGCCGTTCCACACCGCAGCGGCGTCGTCGTCGTGACTGATCTTCTTGACATCGCCCTTCGGATGGTGGATGCCCGTGGTTGACGTCGGCGTCGCGGAGGTTCGCGCCCAGCCAGGGAAGAACGGGTGGAAACTCGTCGGAACGTTGGAGTTCAGGCGCACCAGGCAATAGTCACTCTCAGCCGACGTCGAGAGCAGCGTCGCGCCGGACATGCTGTCTCCTGAATCGAACTGTGATCCGGAGCACGAGTAGGCTTCGTAATTGAACAGTACGACCCACGAGCTCGGGCTAGGGCTGGCCTGGTAGCAGTGGTTCGCGGTCAGGAACAGCGGCTCCTGGGCGGCTCGTGTCGTCGCGATCAATGCGCCGCTGCAGATCGACCCACCCATGATCAACTTGGCGACACTGCTCTTGAGGTCCTGATAGGGCGCACCCTGCGGGCAGTTGATGTCGACCGTCGTGCTGCAGGAGCCGCCGGCCGACGAAGTCGCGGAGGCCGTGGCGTCGCTGTACACGTCGCGGTAACCGTGGATCAGTTGGGTGATCCGGAACACGCCGACCGCGCCCTCTTTCGGCTGCCGGAATTCGAGCGTGATCGCTTCGCCGATCACCGGCTGGATCGCGAACACGCCGTCCGGCTGGTTGTTGTGCTCGGAAAACGCGCCGAGAACCATGCTCCGGTCATCGTTGAAGATGAACAGCTCGTTCTCCGGTTCGAGGTGGAACGAGTCGAAGATGAGGCTGATCGAGAGAGCACCCGGCGAGTTCAGGCGCAGACGCCACAGACGATCGCCGTCGGGGAGGTCGGACCACGCGCCCGAATTGAACGGCGAGAGGTCGAGCGCCGCCGGCGCGCCGAAGCGCTCCGGTCTGCCGGGGATGTGCTGCGCGTCCTCCTCCAGGAACGGCCTCAGGTCGACCGCGGGAAGGCGAACGGTCGGTGCCAGGCCGGCGACTTTCGATCGCGCGGGCTGGGGCTGGCCCTGCCTGGCGATCTGCGCCTGCGCTTCGGAACCGGCCGAGAGCATCAGCAGGGCGATGGCCGCGCGGGCGAGAAGGGACGGGTGGACGGCGGGATGAGACTTCATGGCGCGCTCCTCGATTCGTGCGTGGGTTGTCATTCGGAACACCCCGGAGGAACGCGATCGCCACGCCGATCTGCGGCGCAATCCCGGGCGCTCTCGAGTTTGTTTCGCCCACGCGGGCGCCCCGGCCTCCCCCGCCTCGTTCACGCCCCCGGCTCGCGTCGGTACGCTCCCGCCCCCGGGAGAACGCGATGCCGGACGAACGCGCCGAAGATCTTCTGATTCTCTTCCTCGAGCGACGCGCCGAGGGCGACCCGACGGGGTTCGAAGCGTTCTGCACGCAGCACCCCGCCCACGCGACGAAGCTGCGCAGCCTGTTCGCCCGCCTGCGCCTCGCCGAGTCGTTGGGACCGGGCGCTCCGGAAGCCTCGCTCTCCGACCGCATCAACGCGCAGTTCGGTCCTCGTGCCGACCCCGACGTGACGCTCGACGCTGGGACGGCCGATCCTCCCGAATCGACGGATCCCAAACTCCTCGACGAGTTGAAGTCGCGCGGCCCGTCGT
>CAZOLL010000181.1:0-8120 GCA_964580365.1 uncultured Phycisphaeraceae bacterium | reverse complement strand
ATCCCCATCTCAACAACGCGCGTCGCCACGGCATCCCCTTCACCGGCATCGTCGACCCGTACTCCAGCGCCGCTTGGTTCCACCGCTGGAGCGACCTCGCGCCGTCGACCCGCCCATCACCGTGTGCCCCACCGCGCTCCTGGCAACTGATCCACGCCACCTTCCCACACGGCCGCCTCGATCCGCACGCGACTCCACGCGCCGCGTTCGACTGACGAGTCCCTCCCGCGTCCCGCCTCCCACTCACGCGCCTGGGGCCGAGCCTCGTTCTCGCGACTCGAGTTCGAGTTCGGGGCCCAACTTCGGCCCTGACACGGTCTCCGCCGCGTTAACCTGCTCCGCTTCGGGAACCGCGCGCTCTTGGCTCGCGTTCCCGCCGCCGATCCGGAGCGTGCCGGCCGCCTGCATGGACTCGACGAACAGCCTCCCTGATGAGGATCTCGCCCTCGCCGCCGGTGCGGGCGCGAGGGACGCATTCGAGGCGCTCGTCACGCGTTATGGCGCCGTTCTGCTCGCGGTCGTCGAGAAGCAGGTGGACGATCATCACCTGGCTCACGACCTCGCGCAGGAGATCTGGATCAAGGCGTTCCGCGCGTTGCCGCGGTGGCAGCCGGACGGGTCGTTCCGGTCCTGGCTGTTCTCGGTCGCGCTGAACCACGTCCGTGACGAGCGCCGGAAGCGCTCGCGATCGCGCGTGATCTACCTCGACGAATTCCGCGCGCCGCCGGCCGCTCCGACGTCGGTCGACCCGCGCGGACGCGCCGAGGAACACGCGGCGATCGCAAGCGCGCTGCTTCGGGTGCCGGAGCCGTTCCGCACCGCGGTGCACCTCGTGGACGTGGTCGGGCTCTCGTACGACGAGGCCGCGCGCACCTTGGCGTGCGCGATCGGGACCGTGAAGTCGCGCGTGAACCGCGGAAGGTTGTCGTTCCGTGACGAGTACCAGCAGGTCTCGGGCGAAGTGTCGGCCGAAGTACGGCAGGCGACGCCCAATTGAGAAGGAGAGCCGGGATGGGCACCCCGTGTGATCCGATCCGCGAACGCTTCTCGGAGCTGTACGAGAACTCGATCCCCGCCGCGGCGCGCGTCGACGTGAAGGCTCACGTCGACGAATGCGCGCGGTGCCGCGTCGAGTTCGCATCGTTCGTCCGCGCCGCTGACGCGCTCGCGCGCCTCGGCCGCTCGGCGCAGTCGCCGGCCGCGCCCGCGTACGTCGCGAGCGTGATGCGCGCGGTCGACGCCGCCGCGCTCGAGGGCGCGTCGACGGAAGTTGCGGCGGGCGGAGTCCCCGCGGCCGACCGCTTCCGAATCGTCGCCGTCGAATCGCGGCGCTCGGCGCTCGCGCGGGCGCGGATCGTGCGCGTCGCCTCGCACCTCGCCGCCGCCGTCGTCGGCGCCGCGTGCGTGTGGCTGCTCCTGCCGTCGAACGATGCGGACGGCTCGCTCGCGAACTCGGACGCGAAGACGGCCTCGTCGCCGTCGGTCGCGCCCCCGCCGGTGTCGACGTCGCCGCCGGTCCAACTCGTGAAGCACGCGGCAGCGCGCGTTTCGTCCGCGGCTCCCGGCGCCGTCGTCGTCCGTGACGGCCGCGAGATCGCCGTCGATCAGCACGGCCTCGTGCTCGAGCCGGGCGACGTCCTCAAGACCGACGCGGGCCGGTCGTTCGCGCTCGCGCTCGGCGACGGCGCGCCGGTGCTCTGCGAAGCGACCGCGATGCCGCTGCCCGAGCCGCGCGTCATCGAGAAGCCCGTCGAGACGGTCCGCTACGTCTACAACAGTCCGCTCGTCAACGGCCCGCTGGTCGCGGTCGACATCGACCAGCAACTCGTCGACGACGTGGTGAAGACGACGCGCACGCGTTTCGACCGGCTGAAGACGGTGCTGGAGACGATGACGCCGTTCGCGACCGCGCAGAGCAACGAGGTGGCGAGCGTCGCCGCCCCCGAAGCTCCGGCCCCTCCCGTCACGCCCACCGCGACGAGCTCGACCGCCGCAGCGCCGAACGCGGCAGCGCCCACCCCTGAATCCGGACTTGCGGTCGCAGTCGCGGCATCGCCCGTGCTCGTGCGTCGCGAAGGCGACCTCGTCACGCTGGAGACGCGCGGCCCGCTGAACGACGTGGTGCCCGCGCTGCTCGCCAAGCTCGACGACTCCGATCCGCGCGTGCGCAGCCTCGTGATCCAGCGGCTCGAGACGATCGAATCCGACCTCAAGCGAGACCCGGAGATCGCACGCCGCTTGCGCCAGCTGCCGGGCGCGGAGCCCGCCGAGCCGAAGTCGAAGTCGGTGCTCGGCACCGTCACCGGTTTGTTCCGTGACGAGAAGAAGACTCCCGTCCTCGACACGCCGGAGAAGCGCTGGAACGCGTGGTGGGACGCGAATTCGGGCGTCGTCCTGCAGCACGAGACGCTCGGCACCTGGTGAACGAAGCGCATCCCGCGCCCGGACGGGGCGGCGGGTTTTGCGGAACTCGCGCGCCGCACCCGCGCGTTCCCCGCGCGACACCGCAATCGGAGATCGTCATGCAGAACCTGCGAATGCCCCTCGTCCTTTCGCTCGCGACCGCGCTCGCGGGCTGCCACATGAATTGGCGCAGCGACTACGGCGGCGACGGCACCCTCATCGCGACGAAGTCGGACGGGGCGGGCGGCAAGCGCGAGTACCGGCTGTATGCGGGCGATGATGGGCAACCCTCTCTCAACCTCACCAGCACGATCACGCGCGAGCGCGCGTTCTTCGGCGTCAACACCGGCGACATCGACCTCGATCGCGCGAAGGAGCTCGGCGTCGAAGCGTGGAAGGGCGTCGAGGTGACGAGCGTGGTGCACGACTCCGCGGCCGGGAAGAGCGGGCTCGTGAAGGGCGACGTGATCACCGCGGTGAACGACACCCCCGTGACGAGCGGCGCGATGTTCGGCGAGTTCGTGCGCTCCCGCCTGTCGCCGCGCGAGACGGCGCACGTCGCCGTGATGCGGCGCGTGACCGCGTCGTCCACTCCGGCGCAGCTCGCGATCGACGTGACTCCGGACGTGCGAACCGACACCGAGTCGAAGACCGATTCGATTCCGCTCAGCTCGGTGAAGGGCCTGCAGCAGTACTCGGGCCTGCAGGTCGTCGGCCTCGGCCCGGAGCTGGCGCGCGATGCCTACGGCGCGGACGGCCCGGTCGCGGTGATCGCGGGCGTGATGCCGGGCTCGCCGGCGTACCTCGCGGGACTGCGCAGCGGCGATCGCGTCGTCAGCATCGACGGCAAGCCGGTCGCCGGCCTCGACGACGTCCGCGCCGCGGCCGCATCCCGCGCCCACGCGCTCGATCTCCCCGCGCGTGATCTCGGCGACGTCGGCAACACCGCCGCCAGCACGATGCCGATCAACCTCTCCGTCGTCGGCCCGCTCGGCGCGCACGAAGCGAGTATCGTGCTCGAGCCCGACCTCGAGGAGACCTCGAGCTTCCACTTCCCGATCCTGTTCGACTACGAGTCGAACCCGTCGCGCACGGAGTGGGAGTTCCTCGACTTCATCTTCCAGTTCGGCGCGACCTACCACTCGAACTACCTGTCGTCGCCGACCCGCTCGGAGCGGATGACCTCGAAGCTGTCGATGCTCCCGTTCGGGATGTTCGAGGTCGAAAAGACGCCGACGCAGAATCGGTATACCGCGCTGTGGTTCATCAAGTGGGGAACGCGGGGGTGAACCGCGTGTGACGGGGCTCGGGCCCTCGCGGCGTGCGCGGATAGAGTGATCCGCGCATGTCCCCCGCTCTTCTCCTCTCTTCGCTCCTCCTCCTCGGCGGCGCCGAGCTGCACGATCACCGGCGCGGGTCGATCGTGCTCGACACCGACCTCGACATCGAGGCGCGAGAAGAAGTCTTCGCTCTTGCGGCGGAATCGGTGCGCAAGGCGGGCGAGATGCTGACCTCGCTCGGCATGACGAAGAAGAGCGACCAGGAGCTGAAGCTCCGCGTCTACGCGCACGAGTCGGACTTCGAGGAGTGGCAGCGCCGCGTCCAGAACTGGAAGACGGCGACCGAGCCGCTCGCCTTCTACCAGGAGGACGACCGGCTCGTGGTCGCCACGTGGAAGAACGGCGCGTCGGACGCGCGCTCCGAGCTGCGCGGCGAGTGCGCGCGCGTCACGCTCCTGCAGTGGGCGAAGAACCCGCCGAACTGGTTCGAGGAAGGCTTCGTCGCGTACTTCGAAGGGTTCGTCGCCGACGAGCTCGGCGACGTCATCGACACGGTCCATGCGCAGCACCTCGACGCGATGCGGCGCGCGATGCGCGCCGAGAGCTTCTGCCCGCTCTTCGAGCTGATGGACCTGCAGGACATCGACTTCTTCGGCTACGCGGGCGCGAAGAAGCTCCCCTGGTCGCGCGGCACACTCATCGCGGAATCGTGGTCGCTCGTGTTCTTCCTGCTCCAGTGCAAGGATCCGGAGTCCGCGAAATTCCGAGGCATGGTCGTCGAGTGGCTCGAGACGGGCCGCTGGAATCAGGCCGCGTTCCGCACGACGCTCGCGCAGATCGAGCCGCGCTGGCGCGCGTTCGTCGCTTCGGACGATCAACTCCTGTTCGGTCGCACCGTGCGGTCGGGGTGGGACGCGTTCCGCCGCGGAGACTTCAAGAACGCACGCGCAAAGGCGTCTTCCGCGCTCGGCATCGACGACCGCTGCCGCAGCGCGCGGCGACTGCTCGCGCGGGCCACGTACGCGGAAGGCGACTTCGACACGTCCGCCTCGGCCTACCAGCACCTCCTCGAGGACGTCGACCACGACCTCGACGCGCTGCTCGGCGCCGCGGATGCGCTGCTCGCCGCGGCGAAGAAGTCGCAGGACGCGAAGACGGCCGAAGCCGCGCTCGCCGCCGGCCGGCGTGCGGCAACCAACGCGCCCGTGCACCTGCAGTATCTCGGGCTCCTGCGCGCCATCGAAGCGGCGGAGGTCTTGAACGACACGCGGCGCGCGCTCGACCTGGTTCGCGAGTGCCAGCGCTCGAAGGGCGTGCCGCGCGAGACGCAGAACCTGCTGATCGACAAGGAGACGAAGCTCGTGCGACGCTCGATCGGCCGCGAACGAAAGGGAGACGGCGGGTGAACGCCCGTTTCGGCATCGCTCTGCTCGCGATCGCCGGAGTCGTCGTGTGCGCGTGGCTGCTCGCGTCGGGTTCCGACGCCGGCGACGCCGAGGTCGTCGGCGCGCAGGCCGCGCCGCGCGCGGAGCCGGCCGCGGATCTTTCGGCGATCGATCCGGATCGCGCCCACCCGGCCGCCGAGCGCGCGACCGTCGCGGCGGATCCGCCGGCGTCGATCCCCGCCAGCGCGCCCGCATCCGCTCCAGCGCGCGTGTACGGACCCGACGTCATCCTCCACGTGAAGGATCTCGCGAATCGCGCGGAGCTGATCGACGTCGAGCTGCGATCCCTCGCGCAGTACTTCTGGTCGGCGTCGTGGACCCGACCGCCGGCCGACACCGCACGCGAAGCGATCGTCGTCGCGAAGGGCGCGGTGTCGCCGATCACGCTCCGCACCTGGAGGCTCGATGGCGACGAGAACGACGTCATCCGCGGGCTGGTCGCGGTGGACGCGCAGGGGATCGAGCGCGCGGATATCACTCTCGAGAGCGACTGGCGGGCGCACCGCGGGGTGACGTTCTGGGCGCAAGCGCCTGCGTTCGCGTGGGAGCGCATCGACGTCGACGTGACCGTCGCGTGCGTGCGCGAAGTGCTCTTGTCCGCCGGCGGCGCGCTCCGCGTGCGCGTCGAGAACGCGCAGCTCGAGCGCTACCGACTGCTCGGACGCAACGCGTGGCTGCACGTCACGCACGAGTCCGGGCCGGACTCCGCGTCGCAGTCCCCCATGACTCAGGTGAGCGCGAGCCAGCCGCTCACCGAGGAGCTCGTCGCGCACGGCGGCCGCGTCGACGCGCTGCAACCGGGCGACTACCGCGTCTCCGTCGTTCTCGGCGAATGGTGGGAAGCCGACAAGCGCTCGGAGCTGGGCGTCGCGAACGTGACGCTCGCCGCCGGTGAGGAGCGCGACGTCACGATCCGCCTGTCGGATCCGCCGGCGCCCGCACGCGAGGCGTTCCTCGGCGGCGCGCTCACTTTCCCGCCGTTCCCGAAGGAGTCGGACGTCGTCGTCCGCTTCTACAACGTCGCGACCTACTCGCAGGGCCGCGCCGACCTCGAGATCGCGCTCGACGCGATGACGCGCACCTCGCCGAACGGACGCACCTGGGAGTTCCGCGCACCGGCGATGAAGGTCGGCCGCTACCAGTTGCGCGTGTGGCCGTTCCTCTTCAGCACGCTCGTCGACCTGCCGGCCGAAGGGAACCCCGGCGTGAACATCGTCGTGAACGCACTCGCCGACGTCACGGCCCGCGTCCGCGACGCGCGCACCGGACTGCCGGTCGCGATCCCCGACCTCTACTGGGGCCCGCAGTGGGTCGACGCCGGTTACGTGAACCACACGATCGATCGGATCCCGAGCGAGAGCGAGCCGGGAATATTCCACTTCACCGCGATGCCCGGGCCGATCGAACTCGTCATGTACGAGGCGCCGGAGGGCACTTCGTACGGCTACACGAATCGCAACTATGACGTCGTCGCAGGGAAGAACGAGCTCACCTTCGAGCTCGCGTCGGTGACCGGACTGAAGTTCGTGCTGAAGGAGAACGGCACGGTGCTTCCCATCGGCCCGCTCTACACCGGGCTCGAAGGCGGCATCAGCGGACCGGGTCGGCCCACGATGATCCGCATCGCGCTCGACGGCGTGGTGGAGTTGTCCGAGCCGGGCGAGTACGAGGTCGCCTTCCCCGACTTCGTACCGCCGCGATACCGCGCCGTCCCGAGCCGCCGGGTCACGGTGAAGTCGGGAGCGATCACGGACGTGATCGTCGACCTGGAGCGACCTTGAGCGAAGCGACCCTCGTCGGGACGCCGCCGGAAGAGGTTCCGGCGGCGCCCGCACCGTCATGTCCCGACTGGAGCGTGCCCCGCCGCATCGCGTTCCGTTTCGGGCTCGTGTACTTCCTGCTCTACGCGTCCGAGCGCATCTGCCTGATGGTCGGGCAGCTCGGGATCATGATCGTCCGGCTCTTCGTGAGCGATGACTGGATGACCGCGCACCAAGGCGACGTCATCGAGACGTTGCTCAAGCCCCGCACTTGGTGCCAGACGCTGTGGGACACCGTCGTGCGCTGGACCGGCGCGAACGTCGAGTGGCTGCACGCGAACGTCACCGCCGCGCCGCTCGGCAGTGGCGACACGACGTGGAACTGGGTGCAGATCCTCCTCGCGGCGGTCGGCGCGCTCGTGGCTGGCGTGGTGTGGACCGCGATCGCGGAACCGCTCGGGTTCCGGCGTCACACCCGCGTCGCTGCCCTGGGCCTCGTGCTGCTGCGCTACTTCCTCGCCGCGTACCTGATGAGCTACGGCTTCCTGAAGGTGTTCAGCCACCAGTTCAGCGAGCCGTCGCTCGTGCAGCTCACCGGCCGCTACGGCGACTTCTCGCCGATGGGACTCTTGTGGCGGACGATGGGCTTCTCGCCGACTTACGAGGTCTTCGCCGGTGCGGGGGAAGCGCTGGCCGGCGTCCTCCTCTGCTTCCGGCGCACCACCACGCTCGGCGCGCTCGTCGGGTTCGGCGTGATGCTGAACGTCGTGATGATGAACTTCTGCTTCGACGTGCCGGTGAAGATCTTCTCGTCGCACCTCCTCTTGTTCCTCTCGGTGCTCGTCGCGCTCGACACTCGGCGACTACTGAACGTGCTCGTGCTCAACCGGCCCGCGCCGGCCGCGCCGCTCGCGCCGCTCTCGCGGCCTTGGCTCGTCGCCGAAGTCGTGGCGATGGCGGCGCTCGCGTGGATGAACAGCGATGGAAAGGTGCAGGCGCTCTTGCGCGATGAGGAAGCCCCGATCGCGCCGCTCAAGGGCGTGTACGACGTCGTCGAGATGGTCAAGGACGGCACACCGTCGCCGCCTCTCACGACCGACGCGACGCGCTGGCGCTGGGTGATCATCGAGCCGGCCTTCGGCACGACGCAGCAGTTCGTCGCGCGGACGATGGTGGATCGCCTGGTCTGGTACCGTGCGCAGATCGACGAGGCCGCGCACACGATGGTGTTG
>CAZOLL010000180.1:0-8146 GCA_964580365.1 uncultured Phycisphaeraceae bacterium | reverse complement strand
CCGCCGGGACGCGACTCGCGCGCGGGCGCGATCTCGTCCGCGAACAGACGCACGACCTCGAGATCACGAAGGAAGCGCCGAACTACAGCCCGAACTGACCCGCCGGACCCGAAGGGATCTCACGCGTGCACGAGACGATCGCGATCGTCGATTTCGGTTCGCAATTCACCCAGTTGATCGCGCGCCGCGTGCGCGAGCAGAAGGTCTTCTGCCGGATCTACCCCTGGACGGTCGAGCCGCGCGAGCTGGCGCGCACCGCGCTCAAGGGCGTGATCCTCTCAGGCGGCCCCGCGTCGGTGTACGAGGCGAACGCCCCGGTCGTGAACAAGGCGCTCCTCGAGCTCGGCGTGCCCGTGCTCGGCATCTGCTACGGCTTCCAGTCGCTCGCGCGTGAACTCGGAGGGACGGTCGAGCCGGGCACGCGCGGCGGCGAGTTCGGCCGGGCCGAGCTCACGGTCACGCGCTCCGGCGGCATCTTCGAAGGCGTTCCGACGACGTCGACCGTGTGGATGAGCCACGGCGACCACGTGACGAAGCTCCCGCCCGGCTTCGAACCGCTCGCGTCCTCGCGCGACTGCGAGTTCGCCGCTGCCGTCGGCCCCGGCGGACGCGTCTACGCGCTGCAGTTCCATCCCGAGGTCACGCACTCGCAGTACGGCACCGCCGTCCTGCGCAACTTCGTCTACGGGACCTGCGGCTGCTCCGGCTCGTGGACGATGAGCAACGTCATCGAGTCGCTCGTCGAGCAGGTGCGCGACACGGTCGGTGACGAAGGCCGCGTGGTGCTCGGACTGTCCGGCGGAGTCGATTCGTCCGTCGCCGCGGTGCTGCTGCACCGCGCGATCGGCGACCGGCTCGAGGCGATCTTCGTCGACACCGGCATGCTCCGCAAAGGCGAGCGCGAGGAAGTCGAGAAGACGTTCCGCGATCGCTTCCACGTCCGCCTGCGCGTCGTCGATGCTTCGGCCGAGTTCCTGGCCGACCTCGCCGGCGTCGCCGACCCGGAGGAGAAGCGCCGGAGGATCGGCCACCGCTTCATCGACGTCTTCAAGGTCGAGGCGAAGAAGAGCGAGGGCGCCAAGTTCCTCGCGCAGGGCACGCTGTACCCGGACGTCATCGAGTCGAAGAGCCCGCACGGCGGGCCTTCGGTCACGATCAAGACGCACCACAACGTCGGCGGGCTCCCGAAGGAGCTCGGGTTCACGCTCGTCGAGCCGTTTCGCGAGCTGTTCAAGGACGAGGTGCGCTCGATCGGCCAGCTGCTCGGCGTGCCCGAGTCGATCATCCGCCGCCACCCGTTCCCCGGCCCGGGGCTCGCGGTCCGCGTGCTCGGCGAGATCACGGAGGAGAAGCTTGCCGTCCTGCGCGAGGCCGACGCGATCTTCCGCGACGAGCTGCGCCGCTTCGGCTGGCACGATCGCGTCGCGCAGGCGTTCGTCGTGCTCTTGCCGGTCCGCACGGTCGGTGTGCAGGGCGACGGCCGCACCTACGGGTTCTGCTGCGCGCTCCGTGCGGTCGTCACCGAAGACTTCATGACCGCCGACTTCGCGTCCCTCCCGTTCGAGTTGCTCGCGAAGGTTTCGGCGCGCATCACCAACGAAGTGCGTGCGATCAACCGCGTGACCTACGACGTCACGTCGAAGCCTCCGGGCACGATCGAGTGGGAGTGACGCCCGGCGATCGACCGCCCGCGGCGCTTTCCTGGCGCAAGAACCTCGCGGTCCTCTGGGCGGCGAACTTCCTCACCTCCGCCGGGTTGATGGCGATCCTCCCGTACTTCCCGCAGTTCCTGCGCGAGCTCGGAGAGACCGAACCGGCCGCGATCACGGTGTGGTCCGGGTGGCTGGTCGGCATCGCGCCGCTGTTCGCCGCCGTGCTCGCCGGCTTCTGGGGCTCGCTCGGCGACCGCGTCGGTCGGCGCGCGATGATCCTGCGCGCGATGGTCGCGATCGTCGTTTGCGTCGGACTGATGGCGTTCGCGACGCGGCCGTGGCACCTGCTGGTGCTGCGTCTCCTGCAGGGCGTGTTCTCCGGCTACGTGGCGCCGGGAATGACGCTCGTCTCGCTCCTCGCGCCCGCGGACCGACAGGGCCGCGTCGGCGGACAACTGCAGACGGCGGTGCTCGCGGGCTCCGTCGCGGGTCCGATGTTCGGCGGCCTGCTCGGACCGCACGCCGGCTTCCGCACCGCGACGCTCGCGTGCGCCGGCATGGCGGCCGCGGCGTTTCTGCTCGTGCGTCTGTTCGCGGACGAGATCGCGCCCGCGCGCGAGTCGCGTCCCGGCGGCCTCGGGCGGGCGCTCGCGCAGTCGTTCCGCGCACTGAGGTCCGAAGTCGCCGCGGCGCGGCGCGATCGCGCGCTGGCGCGAATCTTCCTCGCGCTGTTCGCGGCGCGCCTCGCGCTCGCGGCGCCGAATCCGCTCATCACTCTGTTCGTGGAGAACCTGATGGGGGAGACGTCCGACCGCGCGGTGCGGGTCGGCGCGTGGGTCTACGCCGCGTTCCCCGTCGCCGTGCTCCTCGCCGCGCCGTTGTCCGGCCGGCTCTCCGACCGGCGCGGGGCGCGGCTCGTGCTGGCGATTTCCGTCGCGTCGACGTCGGTCGCGCTCCTGTGCCACGCGCTCGTCACCACGCCGCTCGCGCTTGGCGCGGCCCGCTTCGCGGCGGGCATCTGCTCGTCCGGAGTGTTCCCCGCGGCGTTCGCGCTCGCGGCCGCTGGGTCGAGCCCGGATCGTCGCGGCGGCGCAATGGGACTCACGTTCTCCGCGCTGCAGCTCGGGCTCGCGGTCGGTCCGTGCCTGGGCGCGCCGATCGCCGCGTGGCTCGGACCGCGCGCGCTGTTCGCCTGCTCGGCCGCCGTGTTGATCCCGACCGCGTTCCTCGCCGCGCGCCCGCCGTCGCGGACCGGGACGTCCGTGCCGCCGGCGCCGTCCGCGCCGATCACGACTCCTTGAGGCGCGCGAGCTTCGCGAGGATCAGTTCCTTCGCGAGGTTCGGGTTCGCTTTGCCCTTGCTCGCCTTCATCACGCCGCCGACCAGCGAGTTCACGGCGTTCTCCTTGCCGGCGCGGTACTCGGCGACTGCTTTGGGGGCGGCCGCGATGACTTCGTCGACGATGCGGTCGAGCTCGCCGCGGTCCGAGACCTGCTCGAGGCCGAGTTCCTTCACGAGCTGCTCCGGCGGCTTTCCGGTCGCGGCGTGCTCGGAGAGCACTTTGTGCGCGGCCTGGCGCGAGAGCTTGGCCTCGCCGACGAGTGCCGCGACGGAGAGGAGCGTCGCGGGCGCGATCGGGACCTCGAGGGCGCCGACTCCGCGCGCGTTCGCTTCCGCGAGCACGGCGGAGAGGACGAAGTTCGCGACGTCCTTCGGGTCCTTCGGCGAGAGGGCGAGGCAGCGCTCGAAGTAGTCGGACGTGTCGCGCTCGGCGATCAGCACGGCGACCGTCGGCGCCGGCAGGCCGAGCACCTTCGCATAGCGCTCGCGTCGTGCGGACGGCGGCTCGGGCAACTCGGCGTGGATCGCCTGGATCGCGGCGTCGTCGATGACGAACTCCGGGAGATCCGGGTCGGGGAAGTAGCGGTAGTCGTGCGCGTCTTCCTTCGACCGCATCGGCTCCGTGCGGTTGTCGGCGTCGCGCCACAGTCGCGTCTCCTGGCGGATCATGCCGCCCTCGCGGTAGACGGCCGACTGTCGCTCGATCTCGAACGCGATCGCGCGCTCGACGTGGCGGAAGGAGTTGAGGTTCTTGATCTCGACCTTGGTGTTGAACTTCGCCTGCCCGCGCGGGCGCACCGACACGTTGGCGTCGCAGCGCAGCGAGCCCTTCTCCATGTCGCACTCGGACACTCGCGAGTACCGGAGCATGCGCTTCAGCTCGTCGAGGTAGCGGTGCGCTTCGGCCGGCGAGTGGAGGTCGGGAGCCGACACGATCTCGAGCAGCGGGATGCCGGAGCGGTTCAAGTCGACCAGCGAGAACGGGACTCCGTCCGGGTGCACGTTCTTGCCCGCGTCCTCCTCGAGGTGCGCGCGGACCAGCTTCACGACGCGCTCGTTGCCGTCGTCGCCCGTGATCGTCACGCCGCCGCCTTCGTTGAGCGGGCGATCGAACTGCGAGATCTGGTACCCCTTCGGAAGGTCGGGGTAGAAGTAGTTCTTCCGGTCGAACTTGGTCTTCCGCGCGATCGTGCAGCCGAGCGCGAGTCCGGCGCGGATCGCGAGCTCGAGCGCGCGCTCGTTCAAGACCGGGAGGACGCCGGGTTGCGCGGTGCACACGGGGCACACCTGCGTGTTCGATTCCGCGCCGTAGGAGTTCAAGCACCCGCAGAACAGCTTTGTCCGCGTCGCGAGCTGGACGTGGACCTCGAGGCCGATGACCGGTTCGAACTCCGTCACGACGCGGCCTCCGCCATCGGGGCCAGGCGGCCGGCGAGGCCGGAGCGCTGCTCGAACGCGAACGCGGCGGCGAGCACCTGCGCGTCGCGCAGCGGCGGGCCGATGATCTGCAGGCCCGTCGGCAGCGCGTCGGACTCGAGTCCGCACGGCACCGAGATGCCGGGCAGCCCGGCGAGCGACGCGGGGATCGTCAGCACGTCGCAGCGGTACATCGTCAGTGGGTCGTCGACGTTCTTGCCGATCTCGAACGCGGGCACCGGCGACGTGCCGCCCGCGATGAGATCGACCTTCTCGAACGCGCGCGCGAACGCGTCGCGGATGAGGCGGCGCACCTTGAGGGCCTTCTGGTAGTAGGCGTCGTAGTACCCGGCGGAGAGCGCAAACGTGCCGAGCAGGATGCGGCGCGTGACCTCGGGACCGAAGCGACGACCGCGCGTGGCGGAGAGCGTCGCGTTGAGATCGGCGGCCGTCTCGCGCGGGCCGTAGCGCATGCCGTCGACGCGAGCGAGGTTCGACGACGCCTCCGACGGCGCCACCAGGTAGTAGGTCGGCAGCGCGAGGCGCGAGAGCAGGTCGATGGCGTCGAGCCGGACGATGCGCGCGCCGGCGTCGCGCAGCAGGTCGAGCCCGCGGTGGATGCGGGCCTTCACGGTCTCGTCCGCGATGTCGTCGACGTAGTCCTTGTGGACCCCGACGCGAACGCCCTCGAGGTCGCGGGCGAGCGTCGTCTCGTAGTCGGTCGCGGGTTGCGCAAGCGACGTCGAGTCGCGCGGGTCGTGGCCGGCGATCACCGAGGTGAATCGAGCTGCGTCGCGCACCGTGCCCGCGAACGGGCCGATCTGGTCGAGCGACGAGGCGAACGCGACCAAACCGTAGCGCGAAACGAGGCCGTAGGTCGGCTTGAAGCCGACGACGCCGCAGAACGCGGCGGGCTGGCGGATCGAGCCGCCGGTGTCGGAGCCGAGCGACAGCGGCACCATTCCGGCTGCGATCGCGGCCGCCGAGCCGCCCGACGAGCCGCCGGGAACGCGCTTCACGTCGTGCGGGTTCTTCGTGACCTTGAACGCCGAGTTCTCGGTCGAGGAGCCCATCGCGAACTCGTCGAGGTTCGTCTTGCCGATGACGATCCCGCCTTCCGCGGCGATCCGTTCGGCGACGTGCGAGTCGTAGGGCGCGACGTAGCCCTCGAGGATGCGCGACCCGCAGGTGGTCGGCAGGCCGCGCGCGCACATGTTGTCCTTGAGCGCGACCGGCACGCCGAGCAGCCGGCCCGCGGCGTCGCCCGCCGTCACGCGGCGGTCGATCTCGTCGGCGCGGCGCAGCGCGCCTTCCTTGTCGAGGTGGAGGAACGCGTCGACCTTGGGCTCGAGCCGCGCGATGCGCGCGAACGTCTCCTCGACCACGGCGCGTGCGGTCGTCGTCCCGCTCGCGACGTCTTCCCGGATCTGGTGCGCCGAGCGGAACGCGGGCGACGGCGTCATTCGAGCACCCGCGGGACCACGAAGAACCCCTCGCGCGCGTGCTGGGTGTTGCCGAGCAGGACGTCGCGCGGCGGCGCGGGAACCTGCACGTCCTCGCGCACGCGGCCCGCGAGGTCGACCGCGTACACGGACGGCTCGACCTTCTCGGTGTCGATCGCGGCGAGCACTTCGAAGTGGCCGAGGATCGCGTGGAGTTGCGCGGCGTATCGCTCGACGTGCGCGGCGTCGAGCTCGAGACGCGCGAGCTGCGCGACTTTCTGAACTGTCTTCTGGTCCATCGTGCGCGCTCTGGTCCCGGCTCCGTGCGACCTCGTGGAACGCGGCGATTCCACGCTCCGGCGCCGACCGTAACAGCGACGCGCGAGCGCGGCAAGCGCGGGGCTTCGTGCTTGTTCGGGGGTAGCGGCTCTCGTATCCTCCGACTCGATCGACGGTCGGGGACCGATCTGCAGGAGAATCAGGCCCGGATGTTCGACGATCTCGAAAGCATCGACTGGCAGGTCGTCGGCCTCGCGTTCAACCTCTTCGGCCTGTTCTTCATCCTCAACAGCTTCTACTTCAAGCGCCCGCGACGCCTCCTCGAGGAGTACGTCGGGCTCGAGAAGCGCCGGCCGTTGAAGGGCATCCGCGATTACGTGATGGGCAACGTCCAGCTCGTCATCGGCTTCGTGTTCATGATCACGGGGTACTTCCTCCAGATCGCCGTGCAGCTCGCCGCGAACATGACCGAGCGCCCGAGCTTCCTGCGCGACCCGACGGTGCTCACGGTGGCCGCGGTGCTGATCGGCTCGATGACGCTCGTCACCCTCGTGCTGAAGGTCTGCCAGATCTTCTGGACGCGTTGGACGTTCCGGAAGCTGCTCACCGACTTCTTCAAGGAGCAGGCCTGGGCGCTCGACAAGTACCCGCAGACCGCGAAGGAGCTCGGCGAGTTGCTCGGTGTCGAGCACCGCAAGGAAGACTCCGTCGCGGACTACCTGCGGCGATTGAAGCAGTCGCTCGGCGCGTCGGCCGCGGAGCCGAGCCCCGCGAAGGAACAGACCACCGTGATGCGGCCCCGCGCCGGCATCGCGGCAGAGCCCGTGAAGAGCGGAACGCACCCCGCGACGCCGCCGCGCATCATGGGGTGATGCGCGCACCCTCCGCGCCTGCGGCATCCGGCGTGCGGCGCGCCGCATCTCCGTCCGAAACCAACTCCACCGACGAACTGGGAACCTGAACCGCGATGTGGTCGCTGCCGATCGGACGTAAGGGAACGAAGAAGGTCCTGTTCTATGCCGAGTCGCCGGTCAAGTACGCGATGTTCCGGCCGATCCACGAGCGACTGAAGCAAGACCCGCGCGTCGAGGTGTTCTTCGCCGGCAAGCTGCGCGGCGACCAGGGCTCGCGCGGGATGGCGAGCCAGCTCGGCGTCCGCGAGGCGCGCACGATCCGCCGCGGGCTGTCGACGCTCGTGAAGTTCGACCTGTTCTGCACGGCGGACTACGAGATCTGGCCGCCCTACGAGCGCGAGAGGCTGCCCATCAAGAAGGCGCCGAAGGTGCAGCTCTTCCACGGCGCGTCGGTGCGGAACGGCGCGGTCCACCCGAAGATGCAGCGCTACCAGCACCTGTTCACCGTCGGCCCCTACATGCACGAGGCGTTCTTCGCGCGCGGCATCTTCGAGCGCGGCGATCCGCGCCTGCACAAGATCGGGATGCCGAAGACCGACCGCCTCGTGAACGGCACGCTCGACCCCGTCGCGATCCGTCGCGAGCTGAAGCTCGACCCCGCGCGCCCGGTCGTCATGCTCGCGCCGACGTGGCTGAAGTACTCCCCGATCAATCGCTACGGCGAGGAGTTGATCGCGAAGCTCGCGGACGGGCCGTGGCAGTTCCTCATCAAGCTGCACGACAAGTTCTTCGACCCGCGCTTCAACCTCGTCGAGTGGCGAAAGCGGCTCGAGCCGTACCGCTCGAAGGAGAACTGCCGCGTCGTCGAGGACTACGACGCGATCCCGTACCTCGCGGTGACCGACGTGCTGATCTCGGACGTCTCGTCGATCGCGAACGAGTTCGCCCTGCTCGATCGTCCGCTCGTCTACCTCGAGGTGGAGGAGCAGGACGCCTTGAAGAAGCGCTACCCGAACCTCGACCTCGACACGTGGGGCCAGCGCGCGGGCGAGCTGGTGAACGACGCCGCGCGGTGCCGTGCGGCCGTGGAGCGCGCGCTCGCGGACCCGGCGAAGAACTCCGAATTCCGGCGCGCGCTCGCGAACGACGTGTTCTTCAACCC
>CAZOLL010000179.1:0-8162 GCA_964580365.1 uncultured Phycisphaeraceae bacterium | reverse complement strand
AAGACGGTCGGCGCCCCGACGACCAGGAGGAACGCGCGCCCTCACGCGGTGGACCCGGCCGGGTGGCGCTGCGCTAACCGCCGGGCGCTTTCGATCGTGCTCGCGCGCCGCGCCTGGATCGGACGCAGCTCGACGACGTTCGACAGGTCGGCGGCGAAGTCGGCCGCGGTGGCGTAGCGGCGCGCCAGCTCCGGGTCGAGCGCCGTGAGGCAGACCGTCTCCGCGTCGCGCGGCACGGACGGGTTCAGCTCGCGCAGCCGCTCCGGCGTCCCTGAGAGGATCGAGCGCATCAGGATCTCGGCGGTGTCGCCGCGGTGCGGCAACGTGAGCCCGAGCAGCTCGAAGAGCACGACGCCGAGCGCGTAGACGTCCGTGCGCCGATCCACGGCCGCGCCGTTCAACTGCTCGGGCGCCATGTACGGCAGGGAGCCGAGCTGCGTGCCCGTGCGCGTGAGCCGGCTCTCGCCGGTGTTGGTCGCGAGCCCGAAGTCGAGCACGCGGACGCGGCCGTCGGGCGACAGCATCACGTTCGACGGCTTCACGTCGCGGTGCAGCACGCCGCGCGCGTGCGCGTGCTCGAGCGCGAGCGCCGTCTGCCGCACGATGCGGAAGCAGCTCTCGACCCAGCCGCGGGCGAACACGTCGGCGGTCGCGTCGAACGCATCGGCCGGGACGTCCTTCAATCGGCCGCGGAGCGCCTCGAGCAGATCCTTGCCGGACAACCGCTCGACGCCGCCGTCGGGCGTGCGTGCGCGCAGGTCATGCACCAACTCGGCGAGCGAGGCGCCGATCACGCGCTCCATCGCGAAGAACGGCAGGCCGTTCTCTTCGCCGACGGTGTAGACCTGGACGATCCCCGGGTGATCGAGCTTCGCGACCGTCTCGACCTCGCGGCGGAAGCGCTCGCGCGCGCCGGGGAAGTAGAGGTGCTCCGGGCGGATGACCTTGAGCGCGACCGGCCGGTTCAGGCCTTCCTGCGTCGCGAGGAACACGACGCCCATCCCGCCGCCGCCGAGGCGCTTGTGCAGCCGGAACTCGCCGAGGCGCTCGGGGAACTCCGCGGGGGCGTGCTCGCCGACGCTCGGCAGCAGCCCCATCTCGGCCAGCGCGCCGAGGCGCTTGCGGATCGCGTCCGCCTGGGCCGGATGCTCGTTGCAGAACTTCGAGATGCTCGACCAACCGTCCTTCTCGAGCCGCTCGAGGCACTCCGCGACGAGCTCTTCGAGCGCTTCGCCGTCCGGCCGATTCGACGGGGGAGGAGGGATCGACATTTCGCGCGCCATCTCACCAACGCGCGCGCCGGTCGTCGAGCCGCGTCGACCCGCCGTCGCCACGACGGGTGTCGACGGTTGCAGGTCGCATCGATATCGTTGCACTTCGCAACCAATGGAGGTCGCCATGCCCGATTCGCTCCCGGAGACCCGGCCGCTGCGCGCCGCGTCGCGTGAAGTCGTGCGCGAGCTGGGCTTCCTCGTCCCGCGCTTCTCCGCCGCGGACGTCACCCACGCGCAGTGCCACGCGCTGCTCGAGGTTCACCAGTCCGGCCGGTTGCTCGCGGCCGAGCTCGCCGAGCGGCTGCGCATCGACAAGTCGACGGCGAGCCGCACCGTCGCCGACCTCGTGAAGAAGCGACTCTTGCGCGTGGCGGCGGATTCCGACCAGCGCCGCCGGCCGCTCGAGCTGACCGCCGCGGGCCTGAAGCGCGTGGAGCGGATCGACCAGCTCGCGAGCGGGCAGGTGGACGAATCGCTGCGGACGTTGACCGAGGCGGAGCGGTCGACCGTGCTCTCGGGCATGCGGCTCTACGCGAAGGCGCTCGCCCGCGGCCGCCGGCGCCGCGAGTTCACGATCCGCCCGATCGAGAAGCAGGACGACCCGCAGATGGCGCGGGTCATTCGCCAGGTGATGACCGAGCACGGCGCGTCCGGTGCCGGCTTCGCGATCCACGACCCCGAGGTCGACGAGATGAGCGTCGTGTACTCGCGGCCGCGCTCCGCCTACTTCGTCGTCGAACACCGCGGCCGCGTCGTCGGCGGCGGCGGAATCGCGCCGCTGTCGGGCGGCGCGAAGGACACGTGCGAATTGCGCAAGATGTACTTCCTGCCGCAAGCGCGCGCGCTCGGCCTCGGCGCAGAGATGCTCGCGCGCTGCCTCGACGCCGCGCGCGGACGTCGCTTCAAGACCTGCTACCTCGAGACGCTGAAGTCGATGGGAGCCGCGCGCCGGCTGTACGAGAGCTTCGGCTTCCACGCGCTCGCGCGCCCGTCCGGCGCGACCGGCCACTTCGGTTGCGACGCGTGGTACTCGCGGGTGCTGTGAGCCGCCCTCAACCGCTCCGCCCCCCACCGCCCGCGGAAAGCTGGTGTTTTTCCCGAATCGGCGTATCTTTCCGGTCCGTTCGTCTCGTTTGCGCCGATCGCAGTCCCCTGTGTCGGGAGACTCCTCGCGTAAGCCAGGGAAGTTTGGAGGTTAGCTCGGAAATGAACACGCGTCTGTACGTTGGCAACCTGTCCTACAACACGACCGAAGAGTCGCTGCGCAGCTTCTTCGGGCAGGATGGCCGGCGCGTCACGGAAGTGACGATCATCATGGACCGCGCCACGGGCCGGTCGAAGGGTTTCGCGTTCGTCGAGATGGGTTCGGGCGAGGACGCTCAGAAGGCGATGAGCGCATGCGACGGCAAGGACCTCGATGGCCGTCAGATCCGCGTCAGTGAGGCGCGCGAGCGCACTGGCGGCGGTGGTGGCGGCGGCGGTGGCGGGCGCGGCGGCTTCGGCGGCGGCGGCGGCTACGGCGGCGGCGGTGGCTACGGCGGCGGTGGTGGTGGCCGCGGTGGTCGCGGCGGCGGCGGCGGCGGATACGGCGGCGGACGCGACCGCTACTGATCTCCGAAGTCCGATCGGGAACGCGAACTCGGGGTCGAACTTGGCTCGGACGTTCGTGGGCTCGAAGCGAGGAACGAAGCCGGTGCGACGCGTGATGCGTCGCACCGGCTTCACGCTTGTCTGCGCCGCGCTCTTCTTCGTCGCTGACGGAGCGCCGATCGTCGCGCAGGAACTCCCGGTTCGCGCACCAACACTCGCGCCCGGTCCGCACGGCGACCCGCGCAAGCCCGCGATCGACGCCGCCGAGAAGGCCGCCTCGGGGAAGGACGCGGCCGCCGCGGTGCATCACCTGCTCGCAGCGCTGTGGCACGACCCGCTCGACGCCGACCTGCTCGCGCGCGTCGCGGCGCTCGAGCAAGACCCCGATCGCCGCGTGCTCTTCGCGCTGCTCGCGGCCGACGCGGGCGCGACCGACAAGGGCGTGGCGCGCACGACCCCCGAGTGGAAGGCGGCGCTCGAGAAGGTGCCGTCGCTCGCGGCGGTCGTCGAGATGCGCGCGCGCTCGGCCGCCGAGCTCGCGCAGTTCGCGAAGAACGTCGCGGGCAAGCCGCTGAAGGGGGACGGTGGTCCGCTGCTCTCCCGATTCCTTCGCGACGTCGCGCGCGACGTCGTGCTGCCGCAGCCGGCGTCGTGGGCGACTCAGGGCGCCGCGTTGAACGCCGCGTCGTCGGGCGACTCCGCGGCGATCGAGCCGGTGATCGCCGCGTTGCGCTCGGCGCTCGCGAGCGCGGTCGCGGCCCAGAAGTCGGAAGAGACGATCCGCCTCGCACGCTGCGCTCAGGGCCTCGCCGCCCAGGCCGCGTTCGACGACCTGAAAGGCCCGAAGCCTCCCGACCTCTCCAAGCTCCGCGCGGCCGCGGCCAGCGCGCTCGCGCAGGCGCGCGAGTGGAAGCGCGCCAAGGACGGCGCGCCGCTCACGGTCGAGCAGCTCGAGGCGATGTCGTTCGAGGAGCAGGTCGAGTTCACCAAGACCCACCGCGATCCCGCGAACCCGGGCGTCGCGATCTCTCCCACCGGCAAGTACCGCATCGAGACGTTCTGCGGTTACGAGACGCTGCTCGGCGCCGCGCAGACGATCGAGTCGCACCACGCGCGTCTCGTCGCGTGGTACGGCAAGGATCCATTCGCCAACAAGCAGGGCGTCGTCCGCATCGTGCCGGAGGCGTGCGACCTCGAGGCCGAGGGCACGCCGTTCTGGTGGGCCGGCGGCTTCCAGTCGGGCGACGTCACCGTGCTGCGGTTCAACGCGAGCAACATCGCCGGGCTCGGCCACGGCCTGACGCACGAGCTGACGCACCGCTTCGACGGCGCGCTCCTCCCCGGCCTCCCCGCGTGGCTGATGGAAGGTCGCGCGGTCTGGACCGGCGCGGCGTACGGCGCAACGACCGACGCCGAGTTCGTGAAGAACCACGCCTCGTTCGGCGCGATCGACCAGGCGATGCGCAAGGGGTACGGCGGCCTCGACAAGCTGAAGCAGCTCATCGACGGCACCATCGAGGACTACCGCGACAACTACACGGCGGGGTACGCGCTGTGGCTCTACCTCTCGACGTGGGAGGAGAACGGAAGGCCGGTGTTCGCGCCCGTGCTCCCGCGCTTCCTCGCGGCGTGCGGCAACAAGCGCATCCTGCCGCTCTTCGACAACTGCTTCTGCGACGGGAAGGAAGGCCGGCCGAAGGACATGCCGGCGTTTGCGAAGGGCTTCGATGCGTTCGTGAACGGCTTCTACTGGCTGAACCCGCAGCCGTGGGTGAAGGAGCGGTACACGGAGAGCACTCCGCCCGAGCCCGACCCGCGGCCTGTGTCCGACGTGCCGACCTGGGGCTTCGCGCGCAACCGCTCCGAGCCGTTCTTCGGACAAGACCAGTGGGCGCGCGCCGGCGAGCTCTTGCTCTCGATCGGCAAGAAGAGCGACGCCGCCGCGGCGTTCGTGCTCGCGTTCCTCGTCGACGAGTGGCACACGCCGCACGCGCTCGAACTCGCGTCGCTCCTGCGCGATCCGCGCTGCCCGAACGTGGAGTTCGTGCTGAAGAACGAGAGCCGGCTGCGTTCGCCCGAGCGCAGGCTCGAGAGCGCGGGCCGCGCTCCCTTCCTCGTCTCGCTGCAGCAGACGCTCGAGTTCCTCCTCGCGCTCGAGCGCGCCGCGGGCGAGGCGCGCTCGGCAGGGTTGCCGATGACGGCCGCCGCCCTCGTCGCCGACCGCGAGCGCATCGCCGCGCGCTTCGGCCTCCCGCAGCTCTCGTTGCAGGAAGCCCCACCCGCGACGCTCGCGGACGCGCCGGCGCCGTTTGCGGGCGTGCCCCACTCCGCACTCGCCGCCGGCGTCGAAGAGGTCGAGCTCGCGGATTACGACGAGTACCGCGTCGCGAACCTCTGGTTCGAGACCGGCGAGGGCGACCTCCACGTCGGCCGCGAGAAGCCGCGCGACTCGACCGGCGAGCTCGACCGCGGCGCGGCCTTGCGCCATGCGTTCGTGCGCTCGCGCGAGTGGCTGCCCGCCGGCCGCTACCGCCTCTCGACGCGCGTGCACTTCACGACGACCTACGTGTCGGGCGCGATCGTCTTCGGGATGCTGCGCCGCGACCGCACTGTGAACTTCGGCTTCAGCTCCGGCGACTACCTCTATTCGATCGGCGTCACCGAGCAGCAGGGCGAGCAGAAGAAGATGGGCTGGTCGCTCTCGGGTCGACGGGACGGCGAATACCACGGCCAGACTCCCGGCGGCGAGGTGCCGCTGGATGGCGCCGGCTCGTCGTTCCAGCTCGAGATCATCGTCGACGGCAGCGACGCGGTCGCTTGGATCGACGGCAAGCTCGCGGGCAATTACCACACGGTCGACGGCCAGCCGATCGAGGGGTACTTCGGCTTCGCGTCGAGTTTCGGCGCCTACCGCGTCGAGCGACCGACGATCGAACGGCTCGACCGCGCCGCCGCGCTCGGCATCCCCGACCCGCGCGTGCGTGGGTTCGATCTCGCGCCGGGCGGCCCGACCGCGAAACGCACGCTGATCAACCGCCGCGCGCGCGGCATCCCCGTCGATCCGTCGGGCACCGTCGTCATCTATGCACCGCCGCCCGACGAGTACGAGGGCATCCCGGAAGAGGATTTCGAGCGCGAGAAGGACAACATCCGCGACGCATCGGTCCGCAACGCACGATTGCTGGTCGAGAACTTCGGTCGGCTCGACACGGATGCGAAGCTCGTGCTGCTCCTGCCGGCATCGCTCGGGCAGGCTCGCCTCGACGAGATCGACCGCGAGCTGCCGGCGGGCGTGAAGTCGCGCGTGACCGTCGTCCTGCACGAGAAACGGGCCGTGACCTCTCTCGAGGACGACGGAGAGGTCTCGCCGCTCGACACGCCACACCTGGTCTTCGTCGATTCGGTCGGCGTGCTGCGCTGCGCGGAGGCGATGCTGATCGGCGACCGGCGACTCCCGGCGGCGATCGAGACGTGGATCAACCTCTACCGCGCGCGGGGAGCGACGCCGGAGGAGCGACCGGCACGGTGAGCCGGCGCTCGAGGATCGCCCGCCGCGCGGCCTCGAGCGCCGTGTCGATTCCGCGCGCGATGTCCTCGGCGTTCGGCTTCACCTCGACGTCCGGCTCGACGCCGCTTCCGTCCTCCGCATTGCCGTTCGCGCGCACGAAGCGTGCGGTCGACACCTGCATGACGAGTCGCGTTCGCGGCAGGCGGAACGGGATCACCTCGCCGTAGCCGGTCGGACACTCCGCGGTCTCCTCCCCCATCGTCGTCGCGAGCCGCGACGTTTTCACCGCGTCGGCGAGCATCAACGCCGACGAGAACGTGCGCGGGCCGATCAAGAACACGCACGGTCCGTGGAAGCGGAGCGGCGCGTCGTTCGCCGGCGCGGGGTGCATCTCCTCGCTCTCGAACGCGACGATCTCGCCTTCCTCGGCGCCCCAGAACTTCCACCCGATCGGATGGAACCACTGCAACGGCAACCAGCGCACCCACGCGCTGACGCGCGCCTTCAGGAACTCGCGGCATGGCCCGCTCGACTTCCAGTCCTTCCGCGCCGCCATCTTGTACGGCCGATCGGTGAGGTACTCGAGCAGGTCCGAGCCGAGCACGGAGTTGCCGCCGCCGTTCGCACGCAGGTCGACGATCACGCCGGCGAGGTTCTCGTCCTTCACGCGCCGGAACGTCGCTTCGAGGAACTCGAGCCACTCGTCGCGCCCGTTCATGCGACGGAAGTCGATCAAGCCGACGTGCCCGTCGAGGACGCGGAAGTCGAAGTCCGCGTTCGCGCGCGCGGAGCCCTCGTCGCGCGCGTGCCAGATGATCCCCTGCAGAGAGCGCTCGACGATCCGGCCGTCCGCCTTCTCCCACACGACGTCGACGGGCGGCACGACTCCCTCGAGCCACAGGCCGGCGCGCAGGTTGGTCGTCGCTTGCGCGCGCCGCCAATCGGAGGGACCGCTGCTCGTCTCGGCGAGCCGCGCGACCCACTCTTCGATCGGCTTGCCGTCGATCGCGACGAGTCGGTCGCCGGCCGCGAGGTCCTTCACCGCCTCGTACACCGGCTCGGCGCGCACGGCGTCGCCGTCGAGGACGGCGTCGAACGGGACGAAGCGCCCGCCGGTCCGCGCGAACTTCGAGAAGTCCTCGTTCGGGAAGCCGCCGCCCGTGTGGCCGTCCCCGTAGGCCGCGAGGAAGCGCTCGAGGCGCGGCGCGAACTCGCGGCGCGTGAGCGTCTTGTCGATGCCGGCGAGCGCGGCCTTTTCCGCGACGTCGATCTGCTCCTTCGCGACGCGCTGGTACGGCGCGGGATGGACCGTCTCGATGAACGCGCGCGCATCCGCGAGGTCGCGCGCGAGATCCTGCGGCGTGAACACGCGGTCGAGCTCGTTCTCCGGGATCGGCTCGGGCCACTTCGCGTCGGAGACGATCGCGCAACCCGACGCCAGCACGAGGAACGAGAGTGCGACGAAGTTCGAACGGCGGGTCACCGCATGGCCTCCTGCAGGAGCTGAGCGGCGAGACGTCGATCGAAGAAGAAGTCGATGGTCGGGCCGAGCTGCTCGGGCGTCATCGTCTCCGTCCCGCGGCCGGGCGTCGGATTGAACATCTCGATCGATTCGATCGACCACTCGCAGCCGGCCGCGCCGCGCGTCGCCGTCAGCCACGGCAACGAGATCGGGACGACGCCGAGCAGCCGGTCCTTCTTCTTCGCCGAAAAGGTAACCGCGTGCGCCACGTAGACGTGGCCGCCGCCCGCGTCGTCGGAGACGCCGACCACTACCGGATCGCCGCGCG
>CAZOLL010000178.1:0-8200 GCA_964580365.1 uncultured Phycisphaeraceae bacterium | reverse complement strand
CGTCCTGTGCGCGGCGGCGTGGTACCTCCTGCGGCAGGCGGAGAAGGGCTGGCTGCAGGATCGGCTGAAGGAAGCGGCGTCGCGCTACATCGGCGGCGACATCCAGGTCGGCGCGTGCGAGCTGCGTCCGTTCGAGCGCCGTTTGACCGCCCGCGACGTCGCGCTGAACGCGCCGGCCGAGAGCGCGCCCGCGCTGGTCCTGCCGGTGGTCGAGTTCGGTTTCCCGCTCGGACTCAGCGAGGAGCACCAGCTCGCGCCCGACGAGATCCACGTGCAGCGGCCGGTCTTGCGGCTCGAAGAGCGCGAGGACGGCTCGTTCTCCCCGCTCCACCTGCTCAAGCCGTGGCCGCCGTCGAAGACGGTGCCGACGGTGGAGATCGAGGACGGAACGTTGTTCCTCCGCGGCACCGGGCAGCTGAACCACGCGCTCGACCGCATCCTCGTCTCGACGCTCGAGCGCAGGATCGAGAAGGTGCGCTTCGCGACGTTTCCGATGCCGGCGACCGCCCGCGACCTGCTCGGTTTCTCCGGCAACCTCGTGCTGCCCAGCGTCACGCCGGTCGAGGTGCACGGCAGCGTCGGACGCGACAACGCGCTCTACCTGCAGGCGAACGTCGACGGCCTCGACCTCGGCGGCGCGGGGCTGCGGAACGTGCTCGAGGCGAAGATCCGCGACCTCCTCGACCGGTTCGTCACGACCGGACGCTGCGACCTCTCGCTCGCGGTCGAGGCGGTGCCCGATCGGCCGGGGAAGCTGTTCGCGCGCCTCCTGTTGAAGGACCTCGCGTGCCGCGTCCCCGAGCTGTTCGCGGAGCACTTCGGGATCCACGGCGCGTCCGGCGAGCTGATCTTCGACGGCAAGCGACTGAGCCTCGTGAACTGGAAGCTCCCGCACGGCGACGAGCGCATCGAAGTCGAGGGCGAGATCGAGGACGTGTTCGCCGACCCGCCCTCGTGGCACGTGATCGCGCGCGGTACGGGGCTGCGCTTCGACGAGAACTTCGTGAAGGCGATCGTGCAGCCCGACCTGCGCCGCGCGATCGACGACTACGCGCCGAGCGGAACGTTCGACTTGCGCGTCGACGTGTCGCGGCACGGCGCTGAGCGTCCCGCGGTGCATTGGACGATCACGCCGCGCGAAGCCGATGCCGCGTTCGTGTCGCACGTGCGCGCGAACGGCAGGCGCGCCGGCTTCCCGTACCGCTTGAAGCACCTGTCCGGCTCGGTCTCCGGCGACGGCGACCGAATCGAGATCCGCCACATCGCGGGCGACCACACCGGCGGCGGGCGCGCCGAGGTGAACGGCGTCGTCGTGCTCGACTCGGCGAAGAACGACGAGGACGTCCGCATCCGTGTCACCGGCGAAGCGGTTCCCATCGATGCCACGATGCGGGCAGCGATCGAGTCGGCGCTGCCCGGCGCCGGCGCGCTGCTCGATTCGTTCCACCCGAAGGGTTCGGTCGACATCGACGTGCGCGCCGACGAGCCGCTCGGCGTCAACGTCACGCGCGTCTACGGCCGCGTCGCGGCGCGCGGTCTCGCCGTGCGCTTCGACCCGTTCCCGTTGCCGCTCGAGGACGTGCGCGGCGCGGTCGACTTCGACGGCGACGTGTTCCGCCTCGAGAAGATCGTCGGGAAGTGCGGCCAGGGCACGCTCGCGATCGACGGCGTCATCACCATCGAGAACGGCAAGCACGGCCTCGACCTGAAGATCGCGGCGCGCGACGTTGCCGCCGACGCGACGCTGAAGGAGGCGCTGCTGCGCGCGGCGCCCGCCGCCGAGGAGTGGTGGGGCGCGCTCGACCCGTGCGGCCCGTTCGACCTCGACCTCGACGTGAAGCAGGCGATCGGCGGCGAGTTGAAGTTCCGCGCGCTCTTGTCGCCGAAGGGGTTGAAGGTCGTGCCGCGCTGGCTGCCGATCCCGATCGAAGGCGTCGTCGGCCGCGTCGAGTTCGGCAACCTGCATCAGAACGACGCGCAGGACTCGCGCTTCTACGTGCGCCTCGAGAGCCTCACGGCGAAGAACCGCGGCGGCGACGTCGCGCTCATCGGGCGCTTCGGCGAAGACCTCCCGTCGGTGCTCGACGTGCGCGGCAAGAACGTCGTCGTCGACGACCCGCTCCTCGACTCCCTGAACTCGGTGCCGTTCGCGAACGGCGTGGACGTGACGCCGGTCCTGAAGAGCTACCGGCCGAGCGGCCCGGTGTCGTTCCACTACTCGTTCGCGATGCCGCCCGCGCCCGGCGCGGCGAGCGGCGTCGCCGCGCCGAAGCCGCTGCAGGACGAGCTGCTCGTGCTGCTCGACGGCGTCGAGTGCTCGGTCGACGTGCTGCCCGGCGGCAAGCTCGCCGACCTCTCGGGCCGGCTCGCGGTCGACTTCTCGACCGGCAAGGTGCGGCTCGACGACGTGAGCGGCACGCTCCCCGACGTCGGGACGCGGGTGAAGAGCACCTCACTCGCGGTCGCGGTCGAGGCGGACCGCATCACGCTCGAGGGCGACGCCTCGTTCGACGACCTGCCGTTCGACGACCGCCTCCTGCCGCTGCTGCATCCGGCGCTGAAGGAGTTCTTCGAATCGCGTTCGCCGTCGGGCAAGGTCGACGTCGACCTCTCGCAGTTGATGTTGAAGGCGCCGCTCCCGGGGGCGACCCCCGCGGACGGAGCGGATGCGAGCACGGCGCCGAGCGCGATCGCGTTCACGGGCGACGTGACGTTCGACCAGTGCCGGCTCGAGCGGCCGTTCAAGGTCGACGCGATCGAAGGCCGCCTGCACCTCGCCGGCGACGGCGGCGACGATGCGGTCCAAAACGGCGGCGAGCGCTTCCGCGCTGCGGGCGGCTTCGAGGGCCTCGGCTTCAAGATCGGCAAGGTCGCGTTCGACTCGCTCTCCGGCAACCTCGCCGTCGGCGCCGACCGCGTGCTGTTGTCCGAGGTGACCGGACCGTTCGCGGGCGGGCGCCTCGACCCGAAGCGCTGCCAGTTCGAGGTGCATCCCGAAGCGGAAGGCGCGCCGTTCTCCGGCAGCGTCGCCGTCGAGCACGCCGAGATCGCGGAGCTCGTGAAGGACTTCACGCCGCGGCGCCCCGACCTCGCGGGCAAGCTCGACGCGCGCTTCGAGTTCAACGGCTCGGGCGAGAGCTTGATGACGTTCAACGGCGAGGGCGACGCGCGCGTCGCCGACGGCAAGCTGTGGAGCCTGCCCGCGCTCGCGCGGATCTACACGCTCTCCTCGCTGAAGAGCGCGTTCGGCTCGTCGTCGCCTCCGAACTTCGAGACCGCCGACGCGCGCTTCCACGTGAAGCAGGGCCTCGTCGAGATCGACGACTTCGAGCTGCGCGCGCCGACCACCGCGGGCCTCGTCGGACTGAACCTGAAGGGCAACGGCGTGATCAGCCCCGCGGGTATCGACCTGAAGGTGCGGCCCGAGGTGCTGCAGCCGGACCTCATCGGCGTGTCGGAGCTGTTCGACTTCCTGAAGCGCGGCGTCTGGACCTACCGCGTGTACGGCCCCCTGGCGAACCCCCGCGTCGTGTGGTGGAACTTCGCGAAGGCGGCGCTCGATCGCGGCATCGACCCGCCGCGCATGCCGCGCCTGAAGTCGCGACCCGAGCCGGAATGGGACGGGAAGTTCTGATGCTGCACGCGGTGGTCATGGCCGGCGGATCGGGCACGCGGTTCTGGCCGCTCTCGCGCGAGCGCCGGCCGAAGCAGCTGCTCGCGCTGTCCGGCAAGCGACCGATGATCGTCGAGACGGTCGAGCGGTTGATCGGCCTCGTGCCCGCCGAGCGCGTGCGGGTCGTGACGAACGCCGCGTACGCGGACGCCGTTCGCGCCGCGCTGCCCGGCGTGCCCGCGCGGTCCGTCGTGCCGGAGCCGCTCGGGCGCGACACGGCCGCCGCCATCGGTCTCGCCTGCGCGCTCGTGCTCGTCGAGGACGAGGACGCGATCATCGCGGCGTTGCCCGCCGATCATGTCGTGAGCCCGGCCGCAGAGTTCCGCGCGGCGCTCGGCGCCGCCGCGCGCGTCGTCGAGAAGCGAAGCGACCGGCTCGTCACGTTCGGAGTGAAGCCGACATCGCCCGCGACCGGCTTCGGCTACATCGAGCGCGGCGCGCCCGTGGAGGCGCCCGGCGACGACGCCGTGCGCGCGCTGCACTCCGTGGCGCGCTTCCGCGAGAAGCCGGACCTCGCGACCGCGCGCGAGTTCGTCGCGTCGGGCCGCCACCTGTGGAACGCCGGGATCTTCGTGTTCTCCGCGCGCGCGATGCTCGCGCGCATCGAGAAGCACATTCCCGCGCTCGGCGCCCAGCTTCCCGCGCTCGCGAACGCGTATCGCGCGAGCGGGACGATCGACGCCGCCGCGTACGGGCGGCTGCCGAAGATCAGCATCGACTACGGCGTGCTCGAGAAGGACAAGGACATCGTCGTGATGGAAGCGACGTTTGCGTGGGACGACGTCGGCTCGCTCGCCGCGCTCGCGCGCGTCGTCCCGCAGGACGGCGAGAAGAACCACGTCACCGGCTCCGCGACGCTGCTCGACGCGACCGGCAACATCGTCGTCGCCGGCACGAACCACGAAGTCGCGCTGATCGGCGTGAAGGACCTCATCGTCGTTCACACCGACGACGCGACGCTCGTGTGCCGGAGAGAGGACGCCGAGCGCGTGAAGGAGCTGGTCGCGAAGCTGAAGGCCGCGGGGAAGACGCGGTTGGAGTAGGGGGCAGCGCTCAGCCTCGTTTCGCCCGCCGCTGCACGAACTCCAGCACCAGCTTGTCGACCCCGCCCTCCGGCACGTCGATCTCGAGCGGCTCGAGGGCTTCGCCGTCCGGTTCGAGCGTCACGCGATACCGGCCGGGGACGACGAGGGGGCTCGCGAAACGGAGGCCGCCGTCGAGCTGGATCCCGATGCGCAGGTCGTCGGCGACGGCATCGAGTCGATGCAGCACGAGCTTCGACACCAGGCGCGAGGTGTCGGTGGGGAGGCGGATCGTGCCTCCGATGTGCGTGGGCTTCGGCCGCGGCCGCACCGCGGGGCGCAGCACCACGCCGGAGTGGGCGCCGGGCTTGATCGTCAACGTCAACCGCTCGACGTCGAGTTCCGGAGCGCCGGTCACGAGCAGCGAGTATTCGCCCGGCTCGACGTCGTCGACCGAGAAGTCGCCATTTCCCGAATCGAAGCGCACGTCGATCGGCTCCGCGCCGCGTTCCGGCCGCAGCGACTCCGCCCCGCGGGGCCACGCGAGCAGAACGAGGTCGCGCGAGTTGAGCAGTTCGGGAGGCAGCTCGATCCGGCCGCGCACGGACCCGAGCCTCTCGAGGCGCACCATCGCGGGCGCTTGCGCGTTCGCCGATCGCGGCGACACCTCGATGCTCGTCGACCAGTCGCAGTACCCGCGCGCGTCGACGTCGAGCAGCATCGAGCCGGCGGGGACCGAGTCGATGACGAACCTCCCGTCCGCGTCGGAGAGGGTGCGCAGCCGGACGCTCTGCTCCGAATCGCCGAGCGCGAACGCGAGCAGGACGACGTTCGCTCTCGCCACGGGCGATCCGGTCTCGGCGTCGACGACCTGGCCCGCGATGCTTCCCGTCGAGATCTGGAACTCGATCTCCGCCACCTCACCCGCCGCGACGTCGAACGACTTCGCGGCGAGCACGTCGCCGGAGTCGTACTCGTTCGACGCGACCGCGGGAATGGAGATGGACACGGGTCCGACGGGCACGGCGAAGAACTCGAAGCGACCGTCCGCGTCCGTCGCCTGAGTGAGCGACGAATCGAGGTCGATCGAGACCGCGCGACCCTTGGCCGGCGCGCCGTCGATCTCGACGCGGCCGCGGATGCGCCCGGCCGCAGGAATCCGGCCCGCGACCGTCTCGAACTCGCATTCCGTGGTTGCCCCCTCCGCGACGGTGCACCGCTTGCGCTCGAGGGTTGTCGTCTTGCCGGCGAACGAGAGGGATTCCTCGCGCGTCTGTGCATCGCCGGGCTCCACGGACTCGAGCGCGAGGGAGTAGACGCCCGGCCGGAGGCGCTCGATCGTGAACGAACCGTCCGGGGAAGGCGTGATGCGCTGCGGCTCGATCGACTCACCCCGCAGGTACACGAGGAACGGCGCGAGATCGCGCCGCACCGCGCGCGGGCCGACGATGCGTCCGCCGCGCGACATCGTCACCTCGAGCGGCGCCTCGGAGAACGGCGCGCGGAGCGACTCGAACACGAACTCCGGGTGCTCGACCGTGACGGCGATCACGCCGGCCGGAAGGCGGTCGAGGCGCGCGACCCCGTCGCGACCGGTGACCCCGACGCACGCGGGAGGGTCGTGCAGGAGCTGCAGCTCTTTCTCGAACGACATCCGCGGCGCTCCGCGCGCGGTGACCACGGCGCCGTCGACGGGCGTCCCGTCGTCGGCTGCCGTGACGCGAATCTCGCGCGACGCCCCGCGCGTGAACGACACCTCGGCCGCACCGCGATCGCCGGACGCGAGCGACAACTCGGAGTCGTGGCGCGCGCAGCCCGCCGATTCGGCGAGGAGCCGGTAGCGTCCGGGCAGCAGTGCCGAGACCTCGACGACGCCGCGCTCGATGACGCGCAGACGGGTGCGCAGGTCGATCCGCGATCGGGAGTCGGCGTTCTCGAGCGCGACCCGGAAGTTCTCGCACGCCGTGCCGTCGGGACCGCGTGCGCGGATCGTCAGCGTGGCTCGCGCCTCGAGGAGCAGGTGGATCGCGGCGCTGCCGTTCGCGCGCCGCTCGCCGACCGCGACCGCGTCGGGTGTGAACACGACCACGGCCACGTCGTCCCGCTCGTCGAGCCCGCTCACCACGAACGCGCCGTTCGACGACGTCGTCGTGCGCTCGATCGGGCCGACGAATCGCGCGTCTCGGGAGGAGACGGACAGCGCGTGCCGGATCGGGCCGGCGAAGACGCGCGCGCCCTCGACGCCGGCGCCGCTTTCGTCGCGAACGAAGCCGCGCAGCTCGTCGCCGCGCTCGAGCACGACGTCGCCCGTGAGCGGGACCGCGGCCGTTCCGCGCACGAACGCCGGATGATCGACGACGATTCGATCGCCCGGCAACAGGTCGCCGGAGAGCTCGAACGTCCCGTCGTCCGCGGTCGTGGTCGCCGGTCGACCGAGGACAGACTCGCCCGGGTCTTGTGGCGGCATCGGCTCGCTGATGCGCCAGGGCCCGTCCGGGCTCGACCGCAGCAAGAGCGTGCTCGGGAACGGCCGGTTCTCGCCGAGGACCGGTCCCAGTTCGATCATCACGAAGTCGGGATCCGGCGCGACGGATTCGTTGGCGCCGAACGCACGGACGACGGCGCGTGCGACCGGCTTTCCGTCTCGCGTCGTCACGCGTCCGCGGACGCTCCGCGGCGCGTTCAGGCGGACGTCTCCGAACTCGCGCTCGAACGCCGAGGCGAACTCCGCGGTGAGGAAACGCTTCGTCGCGCGTGGCCCGAGCCGGTCGAGCCACAAGAGATGCGGCTCGCCCTGCGAGAGTCCTTCGACGATGAACCGACCGTCGGCCGCGGTGACGCGACGAATCACCGCCGGTGGTTGGGCCGGGCCGCGCTGCAGCGCGCGCACGTCGCTCCGCCACCGGAAGCCTCCCGCTTCGATCGAGTCGAACACCTCGACCGAGACGCCTTCGACCGGTGAACCCGCCGCGTCGACGGCGCGGCCGCGCAGCCAGCCGAGCGCGTGCTGCCGCGCCGGCGAGAGCGGCGGCCGCTCGACCCGATCCGGGAGGAGGAACTCCTCGACGCGCTCGGCGCGCGCGCGCTCGCCCTCGCGATGGCTCGCCCACCACGCGCCGCCGCCGCCGAGCGCCAGGATCGCGATCGCGATCGCCACGCGCGTTCCGCGCTTCACGCTGCGCCGAGCCCCTGCAACCCGACCTCCTTCGCGACGCTCTTCAAGGCCGCGATCACCTCCGCGACGTGCGCGGCGGGGTCGACGCCGAGCTCTTCGAACCCTTTCTTCACGTCGTCTCGATTCACGCTGCGGGCGAACGCCTTGTCCTTCAGCTTCTTCAGCACGCTCGCCGCCTCGACCTCGTGGATCGACTTGTTCGGCCGCACCAGCGCGACGGCGGTGACGAACCCGGTCAGCTCGTCGCACGCGAACAGGAACCGCGCGAGGTCGGTCGCGCGCGGCGTGTTCGTGTATTCCGCGTGGCCGAGGATGGCAACCACCATCTCC
>CAZOLL010000177.1:0-8202 GCA_964580365.1 uncultured Phycisphaeraceae bacterium | reverse complement strand
CTGCCCGTTCAGGTGCGCCGCGACCACTGGTTCGGGGTGGATCGTGATCAACGAGAAGCGGGTCCACGACGTCTCGGCGACGACGCGATCTGCCTGCGCGGCGGTTCCCGGCGTGCGGCCGTCGCCTTCGGCGCCGCTGCGGACCAACCGGTCGAGGTCGTAGCGCGGCATGCCGATGACGGCCTGGCGGTCGAGCATGCGCTCGTAGCCGCGCTCGAACAGCTCGTTGTCGACGAGCGCGCGCAGGAGCGTGGTCGAGACGCGCGTCAACCCGGACGCGAACACGCGGCGCTCCACGTCGCTCGCGATCTCCGCCGCGACCTGGGGCGAGAGGTCGGCTTCGACGACGAGCGCTTCCGCGATCTTGCCCTTGCTCCACGGCGACACCGTGTGGTGCGCGAGCGCATCGACGGCCGCGCCGTCGGCGCCGGTCTTCGGGCGGTCGTCGCGCACGCGGAGCTGCGCGCGGATGCGCGCGCGGCGATCCCGCTCGAGGATGAACGCCTTCGCCGTCTTGGTGTGGCCGGTCTCCACGAGCACGCGCTCGATCAAGTCGGACACGTCCTCGATGGACGGCGTGCGGTCCTGCCACTCCCGCTCGATGAACAGGGTGACGACCGACGCGAGCTCCTCCGCGAGGAAGCGGTCGCCTCCGCCCACCGAGCGCGCGGCGCGGAAGATCGCGTCCGCGATCTTGTTCTGGTCGAACGGGACTTCGCGCCCGTCGCGCTTCTTCACCGGCCGCATCGGGCGCGGCGGCTCCGCGGCGCGACCGTCGGCGCGTCCGTCGGTGCTCATCGCTTCATCTCACGGTCAGCGGGACGATCGTTCGCGCGCGACGGCGCGGCGGCGGGGTTGCGCTTCTCGAGCAGCGGCTTCAGCTCGTCGAGGAATTCCTCGACGTCCTTGAACTCGCGGTAGACCGACGCGAAGCGGACGTAGGCGACATGGTCGAGCTCGCGCAGCGCGTCCATCACCAACTTGCCGATGAACTTCGACGCCACCTCGGTGTCGAACATCTCGTTCAGCTGCGACTCGATGCGGTTCACGGTCTCTTCGAGCCGGTCCATCGAGACCGGGCGCTTTTCGCACGCCTTCGCGAGGCCGGACATGATCTTCTTCCGGTCGAACGGCACGCGCGCACCGTCCTTCTTGATGACGTGCAGCGTGGGCTGCTCGATCTTCTCGTAGGTCGTGAAGCGCTTGCTGCACTCGAGGCACTCGCGACGCCGGCGGATGACGAACGCATCCCCCGAAGTGCGGGAGTCGATCACGCGATCGTTGTTCGCGGAGCAGTAGGGACAGCGCATCGCGGTCGGGGACCCCGGGGCCTTCCCGCGGCGCCCGGCGCCCGATCGCCGGTCTCCATGGGAGGATCGCGCAGCTTCGTATCACACAAGGAATTGTGTGTCAATTTGGTGCGAAGCACTACATCGCGCGGTTTCGCGCGATCGCACCCTGGAACCTGCCCGAGCCGGCGCTCGGCGGGTCCGCGTCGCCCGGAGGCGCTCGGACTACTTGCGCGGCGGAAGCGGCATCGCGTTGGCCGGGAGCGGGAGGAAGTACTTCCGGATGACCTTCGACTCGAAGATCGCCCAGCAGCTCGACACCAGCATGTAGAGCGAGAGACCGGCCGCGTAGCCGTAGAACATCACGCCGAACACGATCGGCATGATCAGCATGATCTTCTGCTGCTGGCGCTGCTGCGGGTCGGTGGGCTTCGGCTGCGCGAGCATCTGCGCGAGGAACGCACCGGTCGCGAGGATCGGCAGGACGTTCAGCGCGATGCCGATGCCGGGGATGCGCCACAACGCGTCGGGCAGCGAGAGGTCGCGGATCCACCAGACGAATGGAGCCTGACGCAGTTCGATCGCGGTCCGCAGGATCTGGAAGATGCCGACGAACACGGGGATGGTGATGAACGACGACAGGCAGCCGAACAACGGCGGCGTCGCCTTGTGCTCCCGCAGGAGCTTCATCTGCTCCTGCGCGAACTTCTGCGGGTTGCTCTTGTGGCGCTCGCGCAGCTCGTCGAGCTTCGGCTTGAGCAGCGTCATCTTCTGCGAGTAGCGGCCCATGCTGACCTGCTGCGCGCGCGTGATCGGGAACACCACGATGCGCACGAGGATCGTGAGGAACACGATCGCGACGCCCCAGTTGTGGAAGAAGCTCTCGAAGAACCGCAGTCCGGCGAGCAAGAGCTTGTTGATCCAGCGCAGGCTGGTCCAGCTGCCGAAGTCTTCCTCGAGCAGGGGCTTCATCACCGCGAGGTCCTCGCGGTCGAACACGCGCGGGTCCTTCGGGCCGACGTACAGCTTGAACGTGCGGCGCACGAACGACTCGCCGGTGCGGTCGAGCTTCAACAGGCCCTGGTACCACGCCTCGACGCCGCGCTCGTCGTTCGCCTCGGAGCGCGCGATCCACACCCGATCGCCGAGGCGCGCGCTCGGGTCGCTGCCGCCGGGCGGCTCGGGGATGAGCGCGGCGCAGAAGTAGAGGTTGCCGACGCCGCTCCAGCCGGCCGTGACCTTGTCCGCCGACGCGACGCCTTCGGGCTGCGAGCGCGCGTTCAACTCGGAGTGATGGCGGCGCTTCACCTCTGGGTCGGAGCCGACGAGGCCGAGGCAAGAGGCCTCCGGGCCGTTCGTGTACTGGCCGCGGGTGACGTCCTCGAATCCGCCGGCCGCGACCAGCTCGTACTCGAGGTTCTCGAGTCCGAACGACGCGTCGCGCGAGCGCGCGGCGACCTCGACGCCGATCCAGTGGCGGCCCGCGGCGAACGTGAAGCGCTTCTCGAACTGCACTCCGTCCGCGGCGTCGAACGTGAACACCACCGCGCCGTTGCCCGCCGCGTCGCGCTCGTCCTTCACGTTCCAGTCGACTTCGTGCAGGCGCCAGCGCGGACGCGCGCCCGCGGAGAGCACCTCGCGCAGCTCGAGCGGCCGGCGGTCGTGCTCGCGATCGGGGAACAGCGAGATCCAGTCGTTCTCGTCGGTGCTCTTCTTCGCTTTCGCGTCGACGGTCTTGTAGTGCTCCTTCAAGAGCACGCGCGTGATCGCGGCGCCGCGGTTCGTCATTTCGACGACGAGCTGGTCGCTCTCGAAGCGCTTCACCGCGATCGTGCCGACGTCGGTGCGGGGGAACTTGCCGATCGCGTCGCGGGCGGGCTCGCTCGGCGCGCTGTTCTTGCCGTCGTTCGCCGTCGGGCCGGACGCGTTCGCCGTGCCGTCGGCGTTCGTGGTCGTCTGCGTCTGCGGCGCGCGCGGCGGCTGCGGCGGCACGACGACCTTCATGTACAAGAGCACGAAGACCATCGCGACGAGGAAGGTGAGGAAGAGGCGTCGATCCAAGTTCGGCCCCGAAGCTGAGCGTGCGCGCGCTTACTTCCCGACCCGGAGACGGTCGGCGAGGTAGCGCGGCAACACGCCGGTGGCGACGATCTTCTGCATCGTCGTGGAAAAGTCGTACGGGACGCGGCGGAAACGCACGGTGTCGCCGTCGAAGGTCACGTAGCTCGCACGGTTGTCCCCGTCGCGCGGCTGGCCGACCGAACCGATGTTCACGATCACGCGCGTGCCGCGCTCGACGCGCACTCCGTCCTTCACCTCGCCGGGCGGGAAGAACCCGCCGCTCTCCGGGTAGGCGCCCGGCACGTGGCTGTGTCCGACGAGGCAGAGGTCGGCGCCCATCCGCTCGAACACGTCGCGCATCTTCGCCTTGTCGTTCGCGTCGCGCGGGAGCATGTACTCGCGGACCGGATCGCGCGGCGAGCCGTGCACCAGCAGCACGTTGTCGAAGCGGTGCGACTCCGGCAGGTCGCCGAGGAAGCCCCACAGGCGATAGTTCTCGTCCTTCGGAGCGGCCGTCGAGTTCAGTTGGTCGCGGGTCCACTCGAGGGCGATGCGCGCCTTCTCGTTGAAGTCCTCCGCGTAGTACAGCACCGCGGCTTCGTGGTTGCCGAGCAAGGTCAGCTCGAACGACATCGCGCGCAGGAGCGCGGCGCGCGGCTCCGGCCCGTAGCCGATCACGTCGCCGAGGCAGATGATCCGCTCGATCCCCTGCGATTCGATGTCGCGGAGCACGGCATCGATCGCCTCCATGTTGGAGTGGAGATCGGAGATGAAGGCGATCGTGGACAACGGAGACGGGGCTCCACGCGAACTCGCCGCGGCGTCGGCGAGCGTGAACCGCGAGGTTCTAACGGAGCGCGTCGGGAGCGTCAATCTTGCCCGCCTCCCACCAGATGGCCGCGTTCGCGCAGCGAAACGAAACCGCCCGGACCGGACTCGCCGAGGATCACGTGGTCGAGCAGCTCGATGCCGACGACGCGCCCGACCTCGGCGAGGCGCGCGGTGACTTCGAGGTCCTCTCGGCTCGGCGTCGGGTCGCCCGACGGGTGGTTGTGCGCGACGACGAGCGCGAACGCGGCGGATCGGATCGCGGGCGCGAACACCTCGCGCGGGTGCACGAGCGACGACGTCAGCGTCCCCTCCGAGATGCGCTCGACGCGCAGGAGCCGGCTCTTGCCGTCGATGAGGAGCGCGAGGAACACCTCCTTCTTCAGGTCGCGCAGGCGCGCCGCGAGCAGCCGGTGCACGTCGGCGCCGCTCTGGATGCGTTCGCCGCGCGGACGCGCGTCGCTGGCGACACGGCGGCCCAGCTCGAACGTCGCGACGATGCGCGCGGCGAGCGCATCGCCGACGCCGCGCACGCGGAGGAGCTCGTCGACGCCCGCGCACGACAGTCCGCGCAGCCCCTCCCCCGCGGCGAGCAGCCGCCGCGCGAGATCGATCGCCGGCGCGCCGGGGATGCCGGTGCCCACGACGAGCGCGATCAATTCGTGAGCGGAGAGCGCGAGCGCTCCGTCGGCGATCAGCCGCTCGCGCGGCCGCGACTCGACCGGCCATTCCTTGACGGGCTGCAGGCGAACGGCGGCTTCGCCGACGAGCGCGGCGGGCGGGAGAACGGGAGCAGGCGATGTCGGCTTCATGCCGAGCCCGACGCTTCCGCATCCGCGCGGTCACGCGGAAAAAGCTGCGCGCTCGATCAGGGCGACTTGGTGATGAGGACCGGGTCGCCGAGCACGGCCCGATCGCACACGTCCCCTTCGTCCGCGAAGTCGACCTCGATCACCAGCGTCGACGCGCCGGCGAGCGCGATCGACGGGAGCGCTCGCGCGGGTTCGCCCGAGCGGAGCACGGGGCTCTCCCACGCCGGCTTCCCGTCGACGATCACGCGGAAGACGACCGAGCCGCGACAGTCGAGCGCGAGCACCTCGTCGGACACGCCGGCGAAACCCTCGATCCACTCGAAGCCCTGCGCGAGATCGAAGGTGAGCTTCGTGTGCGAGTGCATCCCGATGCCGCGGCCGAACCGCCGGCCGCCGACCACCAGCGGACCGCCGGACACGCTTCGGTCTCTCTGCCATTCGAAGAGGAAGTCGTCGGAGCCGCCGATGAACGGCGCCTGCTCCGCCTTGGTCGGCGTCAGGTCGCTCAGGTAGCGGAACCGCGTGCTCTTGAAGCGGACGCGGCGCGCGGCGTCGAACGAAACCTCGCGCGGCTCGCCGAAACCGGGGCGCACGCGCAGCGTCGCGGCGGAGATCTCGACCAGCTCGCCGACGAGGACCGAGCCGCCCGCGAGCTCGACCTCGACGACGATCGCGTCCTTCGCCGGCTCGCGCGGCTCGTGCGCGCCGGTCGCGACGACCAGCGCGGAGACTTGCCCCAGCTCGAGCGTGACCTTGCCGAGGTCGCCGTCGACGCGCACGCCGTCGCGTCCGATGCTGACGAGAGTTCCGCGCAAGAAGTCGGTGTCCTGCACGCCGCGGCGGAACACGCGATCCGCGTCCGCCTCGCCATCGAACCCCGCGATGTCGGGACGCGCTGCGGCGAGACCGAATACCGCGCGTTCGACGGCGTCGATCGGGACGGCGATCGCGCCGAGCGCCGCGACGTCCAATTGGATGGTGTCCTCCGTCGCCTCCCCGAGGCGGCCTACGAGCTGCGTGCCGTCGACCAGGCGGACGAGGACGTCGTCGACCTGCGTCGGCTCCTCCGGCCCGGCGGAGACGGCGATCCAAAGGATCTCCGAGCCGTCCAGCGCCCGCGCGCCGGCGGTGGATTCGACGGTGAGACGCCTGCCGTCGAGGCGCAGTGACTTCGCGGCGATCTCCTCGCCGGAAAGCGGCCGCACGGTCAGCTCGGCGGACCGGGCCAGCGGGACGCAGGCGCACGCGATGCTCGCGATGCGGGCGATGCGGGCGATGCGATGGACGAGCGAGAGGAGACGCATCCGTGGAGCTCCGGCGCCCGCGCGCAGGGCCGGCGGGCGCGCTTTCTTAGCATGGCGGGCTCGCCTCCACGACAAACTGTCGGTCCCGTCCGCCAGCCGCGCGCGCGCGAGCGGCCGACGGCGTCGCGCGCGCTCCCGCCGTCAATCGACGACGACGCGGCGGTTTGAAGCGATCCGCGCCACCCGCGGCCCCGGCGAGTCGACCGTCGCCGTTGGCGGCACCGGGTTTGCTCGCTCGGCGCGCTCTCCGCCCCGGCTCGCCGAGGCGGACTCAACGACAACCCACCCCGCATCGAGCCATCCCGCATCCGGGGACGGCGCCGGCGCGGGACTTTCAAAGCGAACGAACGGGAGACGAAGTCATGGCGAAGCAGCTCGCCTTCGAGCAGGAAGCGCGCGAGCGACTCAAGGACGGAGTCGTGAAGATCGCGCGCGCGGTGAAGAGCACGCTCGGCCCGCGCGGCAAGAACGCCGTCATCGACAAGGGCTGGGGCGCGCCGACCATCACGAAGGACGGCGTGACGGTGGCCGAAGAGATCGAGCTGAAGGATCCGTACGAGAACATGGCGGCCCAACTCGTGAAGGAGGCCGCGTCGAAGACCTCCGACCAGGCGGGCGACGGCACCACCACCGCGACCGTGCTCGCGGAAGCGATCTTCATCGAGGGCTTGAAGCACTTGACCGCCGGCGTGAACGTCGCGGCGCTGACGCGCGGCATCAAGAAGGGCGTCGCGGCGGTGTCCGACGCGCTCGAGAAGGCCTCGAAGAAGACCTCGGACCCGAAGGAGATCCAGTACGTCGCGGCGATCTCGTCCAACAACGACCCCGAGGTCGGCAAGATGATCGCCGACGCGATGGAGCGGGTCGGCAAGGACGGCGTCATCACGGTCGACGACGGCAAGAGCCTCACGACCGACATCGACGTGGTCGAGGGCATGCAGTTCGACCGCGGCTTCCTCTCGCCGCACTTCGTGACGAACCCCGAGAAGATGGAGACCGAGCTCTCGAACGCTCTCGTCCTCATCCACGAGGAGAAGCTGTCGTCCGCGAAGGTGCTCGTCCCGATCCTCGAGAAGGTGTCGCAGTCCGGTCGTCCGCTGCTCGTCATCGCCGAGGACGTCGACGGCGAGGCGCTCGCCACGCTGGTCGTGAACAAGCTGCGCGGAATCCTGAAGTGCTGCGCGGTAAAGGCGCCGGGCTACGGCGACCGTCGCAAGGCCATGCTCGAGGACATCGCGATCCTCACGGGCGGCAAGCCGGTGTTCAAGGACCTCGGCATCAACCTCGAGCAGATCAAGATCGCCGACCTCGGCACCGCGAAGAAGATCACGGTGGGCGCCGAGTTCACGACGATCGTCCAGGGCGGCGGCGACACGAAGCGCGTGAAGGCGCGCGCCGAGCAGATCAAGCGCGAGGTCGAGACGGCGACGTCGGACTACGACAAGGAGAAGCTGCAGGAGCGGCTCGCGAAGCTCGCGGGCGGCGTCGCGCAGATCAACGTCGGCGCGGCGACCGAGGCCGAGATGAAGGAGAAGAAGGCGCGCGTCGAGGACGCGCTCCACGCGACGCGCGCGGCGGTCGAGGAGGGCATCCTCCCCGGCGGCGGCGTCGCACTGCTCCGCGCCCGCAAGGTGCTCGAGAAGGTCGAGACCGAGGGCGACGAGCGCTTCGGCGTCGAGATCCTGAAGCGCGCGCTCGAGCAGCCGCTCCGCACGCTCGCCGCGAACGCGGGCGCCGATGCGCCGCTCGTGCTGCGCGAGGTGCAGAACGGCAAGGGCAACTTCGGCTGGGACGCCAACGCCGGCGACTTCTGCGACCTGATGGAGCGCGGCATCGTCGACGCCACCAAGGTCACGCGCTCGGCGCTGCAGAACGCCGCTTCGGTCGCGACGCTCCTCCTCACCACCG
>CAZOLL010000176.1:0-8207 GCA_964580365.1 uncultured Phycisphaeraceae bacterium | reverse complement strand
GGGGGGGACCGGCTGGCCGCACCGCGCGCCGGGTGCCCGGCCCGGGTGGCTGGCCCCGCGCGCGGCGCCCTGCGCGTCGCGCGGCTCCCTCAGGTTCGCGAGGTCGACCATCGTCGGCATGATGTCGATGATCCGCACGCCGGCGCGGATGGTCTGGCCCTTCGCGACCCCCGGACCGATCACGATCAGCGGGATGCGAAGCGTCTCCTCGTACAGGTTGTTGCGGTGCCCCTTCTCGCCGTGCTCGAAGAACTCCTCGCCGTGGTCGGCAGTGATGACGACGTAGGTGTTGTCCGCGAGCCCGCGCGTCTCGAGCGCCTTCATTAACTTCGCGATGTGGTCGTCGACCCAGCGGATCTCGGCGTCATACAGCGCCTTCACGTAGTCGAGCTGCGCCGGCGCGAGGTCCTTGTTGATCACCGGGCTGTACCCGAAGTTGCTCGTGTCGATCGGCTGCATCTGCGGCGTGACGAACATGCGGTTGTATTCGTCGGGCGCGATGTAGTCGTAGTGCACGTCCCAGTGGTGGAGGAACAGGAAGAACGGACGGTCGCCGGCGGAGTCGAGGAATCGTTCGGCCGCGGCCTCGAGCGTGGGGGCGGTCCGCGACTCGTGTGATTCCTTGTCGAGCTTCGCGTTCAGCGCCATGCGCTGGTCGGGGTCGAGCGCGGCGATGTTGAAGTCGATGATCGACTTGGTGCCGCAGTTCTCATACACGTCGAATCCGCGGTCGAAGCCCCACGCCTTGTGCAGGTAGGGGCCGCCGAAGAAGCCGCCGGTCCGGTAGCCACCATCGTGGAAGCACTGCGCGAGCGTCTGCCGTTTCGAATCGAGGGCGATCTGGTCGGACACGACGTCGTGCACGTCGTTCGGCAGGCCGGTGAGCATCGCGAGGTGTGCGGGCAATGTCCACGAAGTCGAGCTGTGGACGACTTCGAAGCGCGTGCCGCGCGCGGCCAGCGCGTCGATCGCCGGCGAAGTCGGCCTCTTGTAGCCGTAACAGCCGAGGTGGTCGGGCCGCAGCGAGTCGATCGAGATGAGGATGAAGTTCGCGCGCGGTGCCTCATAGACGAAGAAGCGCCACACGCAGAAACCCACGATGCCCATCGCGAGGAAGACGAGCAGCTCGATCGGCAGGCGACGGCGCGTGCCGGTCGCGGGTGCCGGGGGCGTCGAAGCGGTCGAGTCCGATCCTGCGGCCACTGAACCTCAGTTCTTCTTGACCCAGCCGTGGAAGTGCAGCTCCTTCATCGGCATTTCGGGGCTGTCGCTCTTGATCCGCAGCACGCCGCGGAAGAAGCGCGCGTCGAGGTCCGGGCTGGTGGTGAGAGTGATGCGGTACTCGACGCCCTCGGTGACGGTCTCGAGCTTCGCCTCGATCTTCTCCTTGTGCGTGGAGTCGACCTCGACGCCCGTCACGCGATAGGGGCGATCGGGGTTCGCGTTCTTGACCTCGACGGTGCGGCTCACGGACTTGCCGAAGTCGATCACCTCGAAATCGATGCGCTCGCCGTTCACGGCGTTGCCGGTCGAGAAGCTGACCTCCGACTTCACGTTCGCATACACCTGCATGCGCAGCAGGCTGAGGCGGGGTTCGGACGTCGTGAAGGCCACGGTCGGCGCGACGTAACCGATCGGCGCGTTGGGAAGCAACGTGACGTCGATCGCGATCGCGTCCACGCCGTCGGGCGTCTTCGCGCGCTCCCACGTGACGTCGAGGTAGTCCGGCTTCTCGGTGACGGCCTTCAGGTCGAGATCGGTGAGCTTCGTCAGGCGAGCGAACGCGCGCTTCGTCATCTTTGCCCCGCGCGACACGTCGCCGAACTGCAGCGGGTTCGGATCGATCTGCACTCCCTGGACCACGTCGATCTTCATCGTGAGGTTCAGGTTCGGCATGCGGTTGTCGCTCGAGATCACCATCACGTGCTTCTCGAGGTGCGTCGTCGGCTGACCTGTCGAGTTGAACTCGACGTTGATCTCGCAGAACTCGCCCGGCTTCAGCGTGAGGAGGTCCTCGTTCGGCTTCTGCAGCTTCGGATCGAGCAGTCGGCCGTCGCTCGTCTTCACTTGCGCCACGGTGCAGCCGCACGTCGGGCTGACCTTCTGGATGACGATGTCTTCCTTGCCGCGGTTGCCCACCTTGAACGTGTGCGGGCGGACTTCGCCCTGCATCAGCTCGCCGAAGTTCGCCTCCGGCTCGGGCGAGTAGATGCTGCTCTCGATGTCCGCTGGGTTCGCGCTCGGGACGTTCGCCGGGTTGGGAATGCCTCCCGTCGCGGGGACCGCGGGGGCGGGAATCGTCGGGAGCTGTCCCGTGGCCGGCGTCACCGGGGGCGGCGTCGGCTGGGCGGGATCCTGCGCGCGCGCGTCCGCAGCGAAGGCGGCGAGAGCGGCGAGCGCGAGCGCGGGCATGCGAAGGGCGTGAGTCGAGATCATCGGGCGAACTCCGTGGGGCGGGACATGTTAAGGGTCGTGCCGGGCGCGAGGCCGCGGCGCGGAGACGTTTTTCGGTTCATGGCGAGGATCGCACCCACGCCTGGAAGGGGAGGTCGCGGCGCGGGAGGTCGGGGTGATCGGTCGCGATGCGCAGGAGGCCGCGCAGCGTCCGATTTGCGCCGGTCGGGGTCGACTCGAACACGACGCGGTAGTGCTCGCCTTCCTTCACCGTCTCCACGCGCGCCGCGAACTGACCGGCCTGCGGCGAGTCGATGTCGGCAGAAAGCACGTGGAGCGGGACGCGCGGGTCCTCGTTCACGACGTCGATGGTGCGGGCCGATTTGACCGCGGGGTCGATCAACCCGAAGTCGATCCGCTCGCGGTTCTCCGGGTTGCCGGTGTCGAAGCGGACCCGCGCGCGGATCGTCGCGAACAGCGGGAGCGCCACCGACCGGAACTTCGCGTCGCTCGTCAGGAGCACCAGGTTCTGCTGCTGCAGTCCGCACGGCGCGCTCTCGCCCACCGTCACGTCGACGGCGGCGCCGCCGGGAATCGGTTCCGCGTACCAGCGGACCCACGGCGGAGCGCCTTCGAGTCCGGTGATCGTGAACGCGGAAATCGTGTTCGAACGCACGGACACGCGAAGCGTCTTCGACTCGCCGCGGCGCAGCTCTCCGAACTGGAGCGAGTTCGGCTCGAGCGTGAAGGCGCGCTGCACCTCCGCGCGGATCATCAGCTGGAGGCTCGGTCGCGCGGCATCGGTCGACTGGATCGTCGTGGACTTGTGCGCGACGCCTGCCGGCTGGTTGCGGCTGTTGAAGCTGACGACCGCCGAGCACTTCGCCCCGGGCTCGAGGGTCAACAGGCCGCCGAGCGCCTTCACTCCGTTGCCGGGAGGGACGACCTTCTCGCCGTCGGCGCGGATCAGGCTCGCGACGGTGCAGCCGCACTGCGTCGTGACGGACTCGATCACGACCGGAGCGGCGCCGTCGTTCGCGAGCACGAATCGGTGCTCGCAGATGTCGCCTTCGGGCACCGGACCGAAGTCGTGCTCCGGCTCCGCGCACCGCAGCCCCGCGACGTGCGCCGAACTCGAGGGAGACGCGGGAGACGCGGGAGACGCGGGGTTTTCGTGCTGCGCGGTCGCAGCGACGGGGGAGGCCGCCGGCGAAACGACGGCCGGCGTCTCGGCCGGCGATCGATCGCACCCGACTCCGACGACCCACAGCGCCGCGGCCGCGAAGGTCGCGACCCGGGCGTTCGAGATCGGATGTCGGATGGCGCTCGGGCGACTGGGGCGGAGCATTGCGTTCAGGGCCGTACGGGGAAGGAGTTCGGGCACTTGCACGCTCCGGGCTCGGCGCCGTCAAGTCGTCGGGAAGTCGGGGCCGATAACGGCTTGCCTGCCGTTCCGGGAGGGGGATATGCTTCGGCACCCCGACCGGAGCCCGGCGTCCCGGATGTCGTTCGCGCCGGACCTTCCGAACGTTCTCAGAGGACCTGCACCATGAGTTCACCCGACCGCCGCATCCGCGGCATCGCGAAACTGCCCATCATCATCGGGATCCTCGCCGTCGGCGCCGCCGGCGGTGCATTGATCTACCTCAATTCCCAGGACGGCGAACGGGCCGCGATCGAGGGCGTGAAGACGTCCGGCGCGTTCGTCCCGGAAGCGCCGCCGCCGCTCGCGACCGAGACGTCGGAGCAGTCGCTCGACGCGCAGGAAGGCGACTTCATCAAGTACCGCGATGCGACCGGCCGTGTGGTCTACCGCATGGCGCGCAACATCGACGCGACCGGCGAAAACGCCAAGTACAAGGCGTCGGTCAGCTTGATGCACGGCCCGCGCGTGAAGAAGAACCCGCGCCCGCCGACCGCCAAGGTCGCGAAGAAGTTCGCGAACCCGCCCCGGTTCAGCACCAAGGACGGCAAGCTGCTTTCGGCCCCGCCGGCGCCCGACTCGGGCACTGGCGGCGCGGGTGGCTCCGGCTCGGGCGGCAACACGAACCCGAATCGTCCGCCGTGGAAGAACGGCAGCGGCGGCAATTCGGGCGGCGGTGACAAGAAGTGACTCCGCGGGCGCACGCCCGCTGATTCCGGCTCACTTCTCCCGCAGCCACTCCTCGAGCAGCGCCCGCGCCTGCGGGTGATCTGGCTCACGAGCCAGCACCTCGCGCAGCTGCTTCAATCCTTCGCGCTCCATCCCGGGCGTGAGATGGAAGATTTCGGCCATGTGGATCCGAGCGAGGTGGTAGTTCGGGTCGATCTCGAGCGCGCGCTGATAGAGATCGAGCGCCGTCGCGGCGTCGAGCCGGAGGTGCGCACAGAGTCCGAGTCCATCGAGCCAGCGCGGGCTCTCGCCGTGGTCCCGCACGATCCGCTCGTAGACGCCGCGCGCTTCGTCGAGCCGCCGCAAGGCGAGCAACGCGCGCCCGAGCAGGTCGCTCAGATCCGTGTCGTCACGAACGCGCGCGCGCGACGCGGGATCTGCCGTGAGACGCTGCTCGACCGGCGCGAGGAGCGTCACCACCGACGTGAAGTCGCGCCGCTCGAAGCACGACGTCGCCTGGCCGAGGCGCGCGTCGGCGAAGCGCCCGAAGTCGGCCGGGATGCCCGGACGTGACCCGTCCACCGCCGACGCCGCGCGCGCGAACGCGAGCTCCGCCTCGGGGTATCGCCCCGCCTCGAAGCGCACCGAAGCGAGACCGTAGTTGGCGGCGAACGAACCGGGAAAGCGATCGAGCGTCGCGAGGTACAGGCGCTCGCGCGACGCCCACTCGCCGGCGCGCGCCCACGTGAGGCCGCCGAACGCACCGACGACGGCGAGTGCCAACGCGACGAGGATCGCACGCGGGACGCGCCCCTCCGTGAACGCGGCGACCGCGACGGCGGCGCCCGCCGCGAGTCCGACGAGGGGCAGGTACGCGAATCGCTCGGAAACCACGGTGCGCAACGGCAGCACGAGGTTCGCCGCGGGAAGGATCGCGACGACGAACCACGCTGATCCGAACCCGAGCGACGGCGCGCGCCGCCGCAACGCCACCGGCACGACGATCACGATCGCGAGCACGAAGAGCGCGATCCCGAGGCCGATCGGACGCAGGTGCGGCGCGTCGATGTACAGCTCCGGCTCGTGATAGAAGTTGAAGCCCGTCGGCCAGACGCACAACCGAAGAAGCGTCGCGACGCCGACGAGGCCGAACGGCGCGTGGATCGCGAACGACCCGCCGTAGAACTCGACCTGGCCGGACGACAGTCCGCCGCGCACCGCGACGTACGCCGCGAGGTAGCCCGCGACACCCGTCGCGAGGGCAAGAAACGACGGCACCATCGTCCTCCACGCGGCGCGCCGTGCGCGCGCTTCGAGCACGTACAGGAGCGGCACGACGACCGCGGTCTCCTTCGCGAACCCGGCCAGCCCTGCGCACGCGAACGCTGCGATGAGCGCCGGTCGCGATCGCTCCGCGCGTCGCGCGGCGACAAGGGCGAGCAGCGCGAACACGGCGGCCTGAGCGTCCGACCTGCCGGAAATCCACGCCACGGCCTCGGTCGCGAGCGGGTGCGCGGCGAACACGAGCGCGCCCGTGAAAGCGGCGCCCGGCCGGCCCGGGAACGTGCCGGCGAACAGCCGCCACGCCAGCAGCGCGACGAGCGCGTGCAGCACGATCGAGTGCAGGTGGTACCCGAACGTGTCGTCGCCGAAGAGCCGGCGGTCGATTGCGAACGACCACGTCCGCAGCGGCCGGTAGATGTCCGGGTCGGGCACGTTCGCCGACGTCGACGGGTCGGCGAAGTACCGCCACGGCCCCGCCCAGTGCTCGAGGTGCGGCCCGTTCCACGCGATGAACCGGTAGTCGTCGACCTGGAGCTCTCCGTGCATCGCCGGCCGGTACAGCACGAACGGCACGAGCATGAGGACCAGCGCAGCGAGCGCGCCGCGAAGACGGGCAGCGATCACGCGGCGTTCCTCACAGGCGCCCGATCGCGACGTCGAGCTCGCGGTGGCAGTTCCACCAGCATCGCGAGCACGCGCCGGCGGGAACGGTGGCGGCGAGCGCGCCGGAGCGCACGATCGTCGCGAGCGATTCCGGGGTCGCAGAGATGCCGAGCCGTCCGTCCGTCGCTGACGGCGTGCACGCGAACGCGCGTCCGGTCGGGTCGACGAAGAGGCCCGTGCGCGGCGCGGAGCACGACGCCGGCGTCGGGAACCCCGCGAGGAAGGGTGCGATTCCCCGCACGTAGCGCGGCGAGTTCTCGACGCGCGCGTGGCGCAGCGCAACTGCGAGTCGCTCGGCGAGCGCGGCGTCGGGCGCGCCGGCCACGTGCGCCGCGCCGAAGTCGTGCACCGGGAGGAGCGAGAGCGCGTCGCAGCCGGCGTCGCGCGCGCGCCGCCCGAGCGCGGGGATCGCCTGAGCGTTCGCGATTGAGACGGCCATGACGACCTGCAGCCGGAAGTTCGTCGCGGCGGTCCCGCGGGCCGCTGCGAGCCGGCCGATCGCGATCATCGCGCGTTCGAACGCGCCGTCCCTGCCGCGCAACGCATCGTGCTCCGCGGGGTCCGCGTGATCGATGCTGACGTTGATCGACGCAAGGCCGAGGTCGGCAACGCGCCGTGCGACCTCTTCTGTCACGGGCACGCCGCTCGTGTTCAGGTGCGTGACGAGGCCGCGCGCGACCGACCGCTCGAGCGCGGGGAACAGTGCGCGGCGGACCAGCGGCTCGCCACCCGTGAAGCCGCGGCCCGCGGGCCCGAGGTCGGCGATCGCGTCGACCCAGCGAACGAGCTCGTGGTCCGGAATCTCGGCGCCGGCGCGCGCGGGAAGGTCGCACATCGCACAGGCGAGCGGGCAACGCCACGTCACGGCGAACGTCGCGAGGATCGGTCCGGCGACGAACGCGGGCGGATCGCGACCGATGCGCGCGCAAGCGGCCCGCGCGGCGGTCCGCGCCAGCATGCGGACGCGCCCGCGCCGCACGGCGTCCGCGAGGTGACCCGCGAGGCTATTGCGCATGCGCGTCATGACGAGACCGCCGTCCGCGCCGCGACGCCGGCCGCCGCCGAGTCCCGCGAGCGCGGCGCGCCGGCGACGGCGCGCGGCAGTCGCGAGAGGATCGCGGGGAACGCCTCGCACGGCGTCCAGCAGCCGGGGCACTGTGCTCGCTCCGCGATCGCCCGCGCCTCGCGCGCGGCGACCGTCTCGACCGCCCGCGCGAGCGAGTATCCGACCTCACGCAGGTCGATCAGCGGGCGATCCCACGTGGCGCACGGAAACAGGCGCAGGCTCGGGTCCACGTAGGCCGTCGCCGCCAGCGCGGCGCACGGCACGGGGCTCTTCCCGTTCGCGAGGTAGCGCTCCGCGTGGCGCCAGTAGAGCGACTCGACGAACCCGAGTGCGGAGCGCTTCCCGCGACCTCCGCGCCGGTCGCGCTCCGTTGCGAGAAAGCGCGCCAGCGCCGGGGACTGGTCGCCGTCCAGCCGGTCGTCGGCGCGGTTCTTGTAGTAGTGGGGCGCGTGGTGGGCGATGTTGAAGTGGAGGTCTTCGCGGCGCAAGGCGGGCGCGTCGCGGAGCAGGTCGGCGACCAGCGATTCGGGGTCTGCGCCGTTGCGCGACGAGAACGTGAGCCCCGCGGCGACGGTGAGCCGCGTCGAGCGCACCGCGCGCAGCCGAGCGAACGACTCCACCGCGAGGTCGAACGCGCCGGCCGTTCCCCGCACGCGATCGTGGACGGTGCGCGGACCGTCGATGCTGACGGTGACGAACATCCGCGGG
>CAZOLL010000175.1:0-8309 GCA_964580365.1 uncultured Phycisphaeraceae bacterium | reverse complement strand
CGATCTGCTCCACCTTGCCCTTGTTCAGGACCGCGATGCGGTCCGCGAGCGCGAGCGCCTCGGCGCGGTCGTGCGTGACGTACACCGCGGTGCGCTTCGTGCGGCGCTGGATGTCGCGGATCTCAGAGCGCAGCTCGACGCGCAACTGGGCGTCGAGGTTCGACAGCGGCTCGTCGAGCAAGAGAACCGCGGGCTCGACGACGAGCGCGCGCGCGAGTGCCACGCGCTGCTGCTGGCCGCCGGACAGGCGTCCGGGCGGGCGGTCCTCGAAGCCCGTCATGCGCACGAGCTTCAACGCCTCGGCGACGCGGCGCGCCTTCTCGTCCTTCGGCACCTTGCGCACGTCGAGGCCGAAGCCGACGTTCTCCGCGACGGTCATGTGCGGCCACAGCGCGTAGTTCTGGAACACCATCCCGCAGTCGCGCTTCGCGGGCGGCACGTCGGTCATGTCGCGCTGGTCGAAGCGCACGCGGCCCTCGGAGGCCGCGACGAAGCCGGCGATCATGCGGAGCAGCGTGGTCTTGCCGCAGCCCGACGGACCGAGCAGGAAGAAGAACTCGCCGTCCTCGATCGCGACGTCGATGCCCGCGAGCACCGGCTGCTCGTCGTAGCGGACCGTCAGGCGTTCGATCGTGAGGGCGGTCACTTCTTCGCTCCGGCCGCGATCGCGGCGGCGCGAGCGTAGTGCTCACGAGCCTCCTTCGTCCACCGGATGCGCTGCTCTTCGCGGAAGTTGGGGTCGGACGCGAACCGGCCGCGCGCGAGCGAAGACAGATCTGCCTCGTCGCACGGCAGCCACGCGATCTCGCGCTCGCACTCGGCGCGGAGTTCTCCGTCGAGCGTTCGCGCTGCGCGCACCGCCGCGGTCAGCTCCGCCGCGGTGTCGACGAGCATCGCACCGAGCAGGTCGTTCAGGATCTCCGCGCGGACGGTCGCCTTCGCGGAGTCGTACCGGAACGACGCCTCCATCTCGAACGGGCGGATCGTGACGTGCGTGCGTCCAAGGACTTCGTCGTAGACGTCGGGCCGCACGGCGGCGCGATTCAGCGAGTAGCGCTTCGGACCGCCCGGCTCGCCGCGCTCGAGCATCCAGAGGCGCGCGGCGTCCTTTGTGAGCAGGTACTCGACAAAGCGCCGCGCGACCGCGTCGTGTGGCGCGCCGCGCAGCATCGCGAAGCCGTCGCCGTTCACGAACGTCTTGCCCGCGGGCATCACGAACTCGACCGAGTCGCCGACCTCGTCGATCATCGCGAGCGCGAACGAGTCGATCGTCGGAGCGACGGCGGCCTGGCCGACGCCGACGATCTTCGGGATCTCCTGCGAGTACCGCGTGTAGGCGCGCGTGTTCGCGCCGATCGCGCGCGCGACGCGCATGCCGTCGTCGAAGCCGTGGGACTGAAGCAGGATCTCGTAGAAGGTGTGGTGCGACGACGAGCGGCGCGGGTCGGCGATCGACACCCAGCCGTCGAGCCGCCGGTCGCCGAGGTCGGCCCACGTCGTGACCCGCACGTCGCGCAGCTCGGGCACGAGGCGCAGGACCTCGCGGTTCACCATGATCCCGAACGACGTGAGGCACGCGCCGAACCAGTACCCGTCCGCGTCGCGCACCGGCGAGCCCGACACGCTCTGTGGGATCGCATCGAGCAACTCGCGCGGCGGCTCGACGCGCGCGAGGATGCCGAGCGACTTCAACTCCTCGTACGGGTCGCTGCCGCCGCCGAAGAAGAGGTCGACGTCGATGCCGTCCTGCCGGCGCCGGAACTGCTCCTTGATCCACTGGATCGTCTTCGTGCCGCCGCCCTGGTCGATGTAGCGGATGTCGACGCCGATGCCGTCCTTCTCGAACAGCCAGCGCCGGAAGCCTTCCTCGAACTCGAAGCGGATGCCCTCCCACTGGGGCGACGCGATGACGAGCGTCTCGACGCGCGCGGGCTTCGACGGATACGACCAGCGCTCCTCGCCGCGCGAGAGCGCGAAGAGGAGCGCTGGGAACAGGAACAGCGGAGAGACGAGCGCGAGCGTCGGCGCAATCCGCATGCGCGGATCGTAGCGCGCCGGCCGCGCCGCTTGCGCCGGTCGCGCGGCCGACGAACCGGGCGTTCAACCCGCGAGGACGGGCGGCGCCTCGGCGTCGACGACGAGCGTCGCGTTGCGTCCTTCCTGCTTCACGCGGTACAGCGCGAAGTCGGCGAGCTGCAGGAGCCGCTCGCGTGACGCGGCGCTCGCGCCGCGCACGACGGCGCCGATGCTGCACGAGAGCAGGAGTCCGTGCGGGTTCTCGAAGCCGGCCTTCTCGACGGCGGCGCGCGCGCGCTCGATGGCGACGCGGGCGGTGTCGAGCGTGGCGTCGGGCAGCACGGCGAGGAACTCGTCGCCGCCGTAGCGGCCGAGCTCGTCGGTCGCGCGCAAGGAGCGGCGCACTTCGTCTGCGATCGTGCGGACGAACTCGTCGCCCATCAGGTGTCCGAAGTTGTCGTTCACCTTCTTCAGGTGGTCGCAATCGATCAGCGCGATCGCGAGCGGGCGGCCTTCCGCGGTGCAGCGCTCGAGCCAACGGTCGAGCTGGTCGAGGATGCCGCGGCGGTTCCACAGTCCGGTCAGCTCGTCGGTCTTCGCCTGGTCGGACAGGCGCGACAGCTCGGCCGCGTGCAGCGCGAGCTCCGCGTGCGCGGTCACGGCCGCGAGCCACGACGGCGACACGCCGCCTTCCTTCAGGGTCTCGACGCCCAGCAGTCCGCGAGTCTGCTTTCCGACCATCACCGGCACGAACCACGTCGCGCCGTTCGGATCGCCCGAGAGGAACTCGAGTCCGGCGGGGACGCCGGAGCAGAAGATCGGCCGGCCGGTGGACAGCGCGGTGCGCGCCTGACGCGGCAAGTGTTCGAGGTGCAGCACGAACGCGTGCAGCGGCAGCGGCACGTTGCCGCGGCAGCAGAGGATGCCGCCCTTCAGCACGCCGTCGTCCTCGAGGCGCATGAACCACGCGCGCGTCAGCTCGAGCTCTTCCACGAGGCCGCCGGTGAGCGCGACGACGACCGCTTCGAAGTCGCGCGCGGCCGCGATGCGGCTGAACAAGACGGCGAGCGGGCCGAGGTCGCGCGTCGACACGCCGTCGAGGATGTCGCCGGTCACGACGGGAGACTGGTTGGACGGACCGCGTGATTCCGGCAATGGCCCGTGGCGGCCGCGCACCGTCTCGGTCATCGGCGCGAGGAAGTCCTCGATCGCGCGCACGAGGCGCGCTCGCTCGCGGCGCAGTTCGGTCGCGGCGCTCTTCACCAGCTCGTCGAGCGCGGGAGCGCCGCACACGACCGGAGCGGCGTAGCCGAGCTCGGTGGCCGCGTAGTCGGCGGCGGCGAGCACGCGCGACTCGAGCAAGAGCTTCGAGCGGCCGCGGCCGAAGTCCTGGTACTCGTGAAGTCCGCGGCTGATCGCGTCGGGAGCGCCGGCGGCGCGCAGGAGTTCGGCGGCGATTTCCGCCCCGCTCGGGGCCTCGGCCGCGTCGGAGCGTGCGACGTGCGAGCGCAGGAGCACGGCATCGCCGAGGTGGTGCAGCAACCCGAGCAGGAACGCATGCTGCGGGTCGACGACACCGGTGTCACGTCCGAGCGGCTCCGACGCGACCGCGGCGGCGATCGAGTGGCGCAACAGCGCCGGGAGCGCCGGGTCGTCATGAAGGATCGACGCGAGCCAGTGGCCGACGGCGGAGACGAGCAAGAGTCGGGTGCTCTGCGCCTCGCGCAGCAGCGGCACGGCGTCGGCGACGCTCCCGATGCGGCGGCCCGGCAATGCCGCTCGCGCGAACCGCACGAAGATCGGCGCCACGTCGTTGTCCGCCGACAGCGCCTTCTGCAGCGTGCGGCTGGTCCTCACGCCGTCCGCAGCCGCGAGCCAGCGCGTGAGCGCGAGCGGTGCAGCGGGGACGCCGGAGACGATCGTCGAGATCGACGTGGGAGACATGGTTCGAGTGCCGCCGCGCTGGGCGCCTCCGACCGCCTTACGTGAAGTTCGCCGCTGTCTGTTTCGTCCGCCGCGTCGGAGCTTCTTGACGCAAACCGGCGCCGCGTCTCACCGGGCGCGCTGGCCCTTTTCACCCGGACGCCTACGATGGCGCGACCCGCCGCGATTCTCGTGTCGATTCGACGGCGGCACCCTGAGCAACCCAGCGGAATCACGATGAGCAACGGGACGAGCGGATTCGTCAGCTACGCGACTTCGGGGGTCGACACCGACAAAGGCGCGGTCTTCCTCAAGCGCCTGCTCGAGTGGGTGAAGAAGACTCAGGACTTTCGGTCCGGCACCGGCCGCTCGCTGCTCGACATCGGGTACTACGCGACGGTCCTCGACATCGGACGCGGCGTCGGCCTCGCGCTCACGACCGACGGAGTCGGCACGAAGATTCTCGTGGCCGAGATGGCGCGCAAGTACGACACCATCGGCATCGACTGCGTCGCGATGAACGTGAACGACCTCTTGTGCGTGAACGCCGAGCCGGTCGCGATGCTCGACTACCTCGCGATCCAGGAGCCCGATCCCGAGATGGGCGCGGCGATCGGCAAGGGCCTGTACGAGGGCGCGAGGGAAGCCGAGATCACCATCCCGGGCGGCGAGCTCGCGATGCTGAAGGAGATGATCGCCGGCGTGCGACCCGGCGAGGGCATCGACCTCGCGGGCGCCGCGTTCGGCCTGGTGGACGTCGGCGACGTCAACGTCGGGCAGAACCTGAAGGAAGGCGACGTCGTGCTGGCGGTCGGCTCCACCGGTCTGCACAGCAACGGCTACACGCTCGCGCGCCGCGTGCTGTTCGACGAGTCGAAGCTCTCGCTCGACACGGTGCTGCCGACGTTGAAGAAGACGCTCGCTGAAGAGCTGCTCACCCCGACGCGCATCTACGTGCAGGAGTGGAAGGCGCTGCGCCGCGCGAAAGTCACGCTGCACGCGATCCTGAACATCACCGGCGACGGGCTGTTCAACATGGCGCGCGTCCACGCGCCGGTCGGCTTCGTGCTGGACCACCTTCCGGAACCGCAGCCGATCTTCCACGAGATCGCCGAGCGCGGTCGCATCCCGCCGGAAGAGATGTACATGGTGTTCAACATGGGCATCGGGTTCTGCTTCGTCGTCCCCGAAGACGAAGTCGACGACGCGCTGCGCGCGTTGCGCCCGTTCCCGCAGCGCGTCGACGTGATCGGCCGCGTCGTCACCGACCCGGAGAAGAAGATCACCGTCCCCGCGCACCGCATGGTCGGCAAGGACGGGCACTTCTACCGCGTCTGACCCGCGCTTCAGTCGGCGCTCGCGATCGGATACCCTCGCGCGGTCGATTCACGTCCGAAGGACGGACTCATGGTCACATTCCGCGCGAAGCTCGCGAACACGAAGCAGAAGTACTTCGACCGCTCGAAGACCAACCCGATCACCGCGAACTTCCGGGTCTGGTTCGAGGGGATGAAGCCGATCCCCGACTTCCCGCGTCGCGCGCAGATCCAGACGCGCACCGCGTGCAACGCGCGCTGCACCTTCTGCCCGAACACGTCGGTCGGCGACGACCTCTCGCAGGGCACGATGGAGTGGCCGCTCTTCAAGAAGATCGTCGACGAGCTGGTCTCCAACGACGTCGACGAGATCCACCCGTTCTTGATGAACGAGTCGCTGTGGGACAAGGAGATCACGCAGAAGGTCCGCTACATCGCCGACCAGCGCGAGAAGTTCGGCAACAAGAAGCTGCTGATCAAGATCAACACGAACGCATCGTTCCTGACCAAGGACCTCGGTCAGCGCCTGATCGAGTCCGGTCTCGACAAGCTGAACGTCTCGTTCCACGGCGTGCGCCCCGACGTGTACGAGTTCAACATGGGCAACTTGAAGCACGGGCCGCTGCTGCGAAACGTGCTCCGCTTCAAGGAGATGCTCGAGGCCGCTCCGAAGCCGAAGCCGAAGCTCCGCATCACGATGGTGAAGACGGTCGACATCGTCGAGCAGATGGAGGAGATCAAGGCGTTCTGGAAGCAGCACGACATCGGCTGCAACTTCCGCCCGCTCGGCAACCGCAACAACAAGGACGTCGAGATGAAGGGGATCAACTGGGAGGAGTGGCGGCCCTACACGTGGTGCCGCCGCCCGTTCACCCAGATCTACATCCTCTACAACGGCGACTGCGTCCTGTGCTGTTGCGATTGGAACCGCACCACGACACTCGGCAACTTGCGGCACAAGTCGATCCGCGAGGTGTGGAACGGCCCGGCGTACAAGCGCGTGCGCGACCTCTTCCTGTTCCAGGAGAGGAAGGACCTGCTGTGCGGGAGCTGCCTCTACACGCGCTGAGAGCGACGCCCGCGCGACTTCTCGAGGTCAGTGCTCGGGACTGCCCGCGAACACGGTGAACGCCTCGAACGAGGTCTTCACGCCGACGTCCTTGAACGTCGCCTTCGCGTCGAGTCGCCCGTCGATCGAGTCGTTCGCGAACGCGACGACCTTGGCGAGCCAGGCGGAGACGAGGACGACAAAGGCGGGAACGACGAGACGGAGACGGCGCGCGATCGACATTGGATGACCCCTCTTTCTGTAGGAATCGATCCGAGAACGCGGCGCATCGTCTCGCAGGAGCTGCCTGAGCGATGCCGGTTTCTGCGGCGACCGCGTGTGCAGTTCGCCTCGGAGTAGAATCCCGCGCCGTCACGGTCTCCGCGCCGCGGGAGGTCCGCATGCGTCGCCTCGTGCTCGTCACCGCATCGTTGCTCGCCCTCGCGCCGCTCGCTCATGCGACCTGGTCGATCGTCCTCGCGAACCCGGCGACCGGCGAAGTCGCCGTCGGCACCGCGACGTGCATCGGCGGCGACATCGAAAACTACGTGCCGGTGATCCGCGTCGGCCACGGCGCGGGCGCGGTGCAGAGCGTGATCGACAACCTCTACCGCGGCCGGACGGTGATCTGGGACGAGCTGCCGAAGGGCACCGACCCGCTCGTCATCAAGCAGCTGTTCGAGGCCGCCGACCCGAACTTCCAGGCGCGGCAGTACGGCATCGCCGACCTGCAGGGCCGCTCGCTCACGTTCTCCGGCAACAAGGACGGCATCTGGGCCGGCGGCGTCTCCGGCACCGCGGGCACGATCGCCTACGCGATCCAGGGCAACGTGCTCACCGGCCAGCCGGTCGTGCTCGCCGCCGAGCAGGCGATCTTGAACACGCAGGGCGACCTCGGGCAGAAACTGCTCGCCGCGATGGACGCCGCGCGCTCGATGGGCGGCGACGGCCGCTGCTCGTGCCATCCGCTGCACCCGACGCAGTGCGGCTCGCCGCCGCCGAGCTTCACGAAGTCCGCGATCATCGGCGCGATGGTCGTCGCGCGCGTCGGCGACACCGACGGCACCTGCGTGGCGCCGACCGGCTGCTCGACCGGCCAGTACTACATGGACCTCGACGTCACGAGCCAGATCAGCGGCACGAGCGACCCGATCCCGTTCCTGCAGTCGATGTACGCGACGTGGCGCGCGACCAAGGCAGGCCGCCCCGACCACGTGAAGTCGAAGAACGTCTTGAACCGTCCGGTCCTGCACGCGAACGGCACCGACACCACCAAACTCGGCGTGCGCCTGTTCGACATCGACGGCGTCGCGATCCCGGTCGGTGGCGCGACGGTGAGCGTCACCGTCGAACCGGGCGCGACCGCGGGCGTCACGATCGGCAGCGTGAATGATCTTGGCACCGGCGAATACTGGATCCCGATCTCCGCGCAGAACACGACGGGCACCGCGAAGCTCCGCGTGGTCGTCGACGACGGGATGGGTCCCGTCACTCTGTATCCGTTCCCGACGGTGACGGTCGCCAAGGCGCCTTCGCTCACGTGCGACGTGAATGCGATCTCGGCGAGTGCCGGCGGCGCGGCGAACTTCACGCTCGACACCGGCGCGGTGCTCGGGACGAGGCCGTACCTCGTGCTCTGTTCGTTGTCGGGGACCGCGCCGGGCTTCTGGCAAGGATCGGTCCTTGTGCCCTTGGTGCATGACTTCGCGACGGACGTGTCGGTGGTGTTTGCGAACGTTGCTCCATTCACGAGCACCCTCGGGGTTCTCGACTCTGCTGGCGCGGCCAGCGCAAGCGCGAGCTTCCCGGCGGGGGTGTTGTCTTCGATCGTCGGATCGCAGCTCTCGTTTGCGTTTGTCACGCTCGATGACGTCGACTTTGCCTCTGAGGCGGTCACGGTCGCCGTGGGCGCATAACGACTCGCGTCGTGCGCGACGACTTCGTCGTGGGAGCAGCGGCCGCTGCGGGGCGTGACGTTCGTCACCGGAACACGGGGGCTGCGCGCC
>CAZOLL010000174.1:1560-8340 GCA_964580365.1 uncultured Phycisphaeraceae bacterium | reverse complement strand
ACGTCGAGCTGTTCGGCTTCACGTCGAGCCAGCTCGTCCGCGAGAAGGTCGTCCGCCTGAACCTCTCGCGCGTCGGCTCCAGCGACAAGGTCGCCGTCACCTTCGGCCAGGCCGTGAGCGACGTCGACGTCTTCAACGGCTCGGTCAGCATCCTCTTCGACGCTACGTCCGGCGACATCACCGCGCTCGACACGACCGGCGTCCCCCACGCCGCGAATGTCAGCCTCCTGCCGCAGTCGAGCACGAACTCCGCGATCGCGGCCGCCGAGGCGGCCGACGCCGCGGCGTACGGCGTCTCGCCGGCCGAAGTCGGCAACATCACGCCGTTCATCGTCGGCCCGTCGGCGTTCTTCGGCCTGAAGAACGCGCTGGTCGAACGCGGTGCGACGCTCGTGTACGCGATCGATCTCAAGAACCCCGGCCTCTTCGACGCCGACGGCGTGCCGTTCCAGGCGCGCGTCTTCGTGTCGGCCGAAGGCGACCTCAACGTCTTCAAGGTCGAGCGCACCGCGCACGGCGGCATCTCCGGCACCGTGAATGGCAGCGTGAACCAGGGCCAGGAGCCGAACACGGCCGGCAACCAGGAAACGCCGGGCCTCGCGAACATCCGCGTGCGTCAGAACAACGCCGCGGGCGCGATCCTCGCGACGACGGATTCCTCGGGCAACTACACGATGGCGTCGAACGGCCCGCTCACCCTCTACTTCGAGCTCGCGGGCCCGTGGGCGCGCGTCCTCAACACGGCGGGCGCCGAGCAGACCTTCACGGTCGCGGGCGCGACGTCGGGTTCGCCGGTCAACGTCACGTTCAACTCGCCGTTCGCCGAGCAGACCGCGGCGCAGATCGCCTGCTACTACTGGATGAACTACTTCCGCGATCAGGTGAAGGCCAACAACGCCGCGGACACCGCGATGGACTTCCAGGCGCTCGCGAACGCGAACCTCGCGTCGACCTGCAACGCCTACTACGACGGCACGTCGATCAACTTCTACCTCGCGGGCGGCGGCTGCGTGAACACCGCCTACAGCGACGTCGTCCTCCACGAGTTCGGCCACTGGGCCAACGAGCGGTACAACGGCTCGGTCACCGGCGCCTTCCACGAGGGCAACGCCGACGGCTTCGCCTACCACTTCAACGACGACTCTTGCCTCACGGACCTCGACGGCGTGGGCTGCCTCCGCTCCGGCACGCAGGTCGCCATCAAGAAGTGCCCGAACGACGGCGACGAGAGCTGCCACGGCGGCGAAGTGCACAGCGAAGGTGAAGTGCTCGGCAGCGTGAACTGGGCCGTGCGCACGCGGCTCGAGACGTCGCTCGGCGCCGGCCCCGGTGGCTTGCTCTCCACCGCGCTCTTCCTCGGCTGGATGCAGACCTACAACGACGCCGCGATCCTGAACGTCATCGAGGACCACTGGCTCGCCCTCGACGACGACAACGGAAACATGGCGGACCTCACCCCGCACTTCGGCGACATCAACGCGGGCTTCAAGGCCTACAACTGGCCGGGCTTCCCGGACCTCACGATCTCCGGCCTCGTCGGCCCCGCGGACAACTCGGCGGTCGGCCATCTCGCGGCGGTCGCGATCAAGGCGACGATCGTCCCGATCGCGGGCACGATCACGTCGGCCACGGTGAAGTACTCGACGGGCGGCGCGTACCTGAACGCGACGATGTCCCCCACGGGCAACCCGAACGAGTACCAGGGCGTGATCCCCGGCGTCGTCTCGCCGAACACGATCAAGTGGTACGTGAACGCGACGAGCTCCACGGGCGGCAACGCCAACTCGCCGACGGGCGCGCCGGAAAACGTGCGCATCTACCACGTCGGTCAGGTCACCGTCCTGAACACCTGGACGTTCGACGGCGGCACCGACGAGGGCTGGACGCACGCGAGCCTCGCGGGCGGCGCCACCGGCGACCAGTGGCAGCGCGCCAATCCGGCCGGCTCGAACGCCTCGAGCGATCCGGATGCGGCGTTCTCGCCGAACAACGTCTGGGGCACCGACCTCTCCACCGGCGGCACGGACGGCATGTACGAGCCGTCGACCTCCGGCGAGCTCCGCGCGCCGACGCAGAACTATGCGGCGCACACGGCCGTGCGCCTCCAGTTCCGCCGCTGGCTCGCGGTCGAGGAAGCCACGTTCGATCAGGCGCAGGTTCTGGTGAACAGCACGGTCGTCTACACCAACCCGGTGGGCCCGGCCGTACTCGACTCCGTCTGGTCGCTGCAGGATCTCAACGTCACCGCCCAGGCGGCCGGCAACGCGTCGGTGCAGTTCAAGTGGCGCCTGACGTCGGACGGCGGCCTCGAGTACGGCGGTTGGAACATCGATGACGTGCGCGTGTACAAGGTGCTCTCAGCCCCGGCCGGCTTCTTCGCGGCCTACGGCACGGGTTGCCCCGGCACCGGCGGCGCGATCCCCGCGCTGAACGGCAGCGGCACCCCCGCCTCGGGCCAGAACGTCACGATCAACATCACCAACGGCAAGGCGAACGGCTCGGGCGTGTTGTTCCTGACGTCCGCGTCCGCTTCGATCCCGACGGCGGGCTGCACGCTGCTCGTCGGCGGCACGTTCTTCGGCGCCGGCGTCCCGCTCGTGCTGAACGGCTCGGGCGCGCTCGCCCTGCCGGGAACGCTGCCGGTCGGTCTCGCGGCGTTCGACCTGTACCTGCAGTGGTTCGGCACCGACGCCGGTGCGGCCAACGGCATGTACGCGGCCAGCAACGGGCTCCAGATGCACATCCCGTGATCGGGAGCTGAACGCACGATCGACGCGGCCCGGCTTCCGCTTCACGCGGGAGCCGGGCCGCGCTCGTTTCGGGAAGCGCTTCGGGCGCCGCGCGACGGCGCAGAGCCGCCCCGTGCGTGACCTCGCGCGGCGCGCCGACTAACATCTCGACCCGCGTGCAACTTCGGGTCGACGCGGGGTCGACGCACCGGTTCGACGGTCCTCGGGCCCACCCCTCCGACACTCGGCAGGAGAAGAAACTTGTCCCGCATCCTCTTCGCGGCCGCTGCCGCGCTCGTGCTCGGTTTCGCCTCCGACGCTTCCGCGGCCAAGAAGACGTTGGTGCTCGTCCATGACCGCTCCGGCACGCCGGAGGCCTACGTGTTCTCGGTCGACGCCGCCGGCCTGATGACCCCGGTGACCAACTCGCCGTTCGGCGTCGGCGGCCCCGGCAACCCCACCACCGCCCTGTCCCAGACGGTCGCCTACTCGAAGAAGCGCAAGCAGGTCTTCTTCGCGCACGACGACGGAATCAACGTGATGAACGTCGCCGCCGACGGCACGCTCGGCCAGCTCGCGACTGCGCCGTTCCTCACGACGATCGGCTCCGGCCGCGGCGTGACGGTGTACGAGAGGAAGAAGCGCGTCTTCGTCTACGTGACCGACTTCACGAACAACCGCGTGCACGCCTTCGAGTCGATCGCGTCCACCGGCGATCTCGTCGAGGTGACCGGCTCGCCGTTCGCGACCGGCGCCGGCCCCACCGGCCTCGACAACAGGGACGGCGTGCTATGCGTCATGAACGCGACCGCCGGCACGATCTCCTCGTTCAAGATCGCGAAGGACGGCACGCTGACCGCATCGCCGACCGGCGCGCAGTCGACGACGATCGGCTCGTGCGACCACTGCTGGTTCGAGCCGACCGGCCGCTTCCTCTTCACCTCCGGAGCAACCGGCAAGATCGTCTCGTTCAAGGTGAAGAAGGCGACCGGAGACCTGACGATCGTCCCGCCCGGCGCGACGTCGATCGCGCTCACCACGCCCGGCGGCCTCGCGCTCGGCGGCAACTTCGTGTCGATCGCGTGGCGTGACGCGCCCGGCGACGCCGTCGACGCGCAGGCCTTCCGCATCACCAACCTCGGCAACGTGCAGCCGTTCAACAACACGCAGGACCTCGACATGGGCGCGATCGACGCGATCGGCATCAAGTCGAACGGAAAGTTCGTCGCCGCGGCGTCGAACGAGGACGGCGTCGTGCGCACCTTCCACGTCCAGCCGTCGACCGGGCTGCTCACCAACACCGACGAGGAAGCGATCGCGGCCGACGCGGTGCAGACGGTGCTCGTGATCAAGCGGTGAGCACCGACCGCTCGACGCAGCGCGCGCTCGCCGTCGCTCGAGGCGCGTCGCTCCCCGCGGTCCGCCTGAAGAGCGCGACGCGCTACCCGCTCATCTACAAGAAGCGGATCGACCACGTCGAGCGCGGCGCGCGCGCCGGCGACCTCGTCGCGGTCTACGCACCCGATCCCGCGGGCGGCGGCGGCGAGAGCTTGCTCGGCTTTGGCCTCTTCAACCCGAAAAGCGAGATCTCCGTGCGCATCGTGCGCCACGGCGAGGGGCCGCCCGACGACGCGTTCTGGTCCGCGCTGCTCGACCGCGCGGTGTCGCTGCGCAGGGGCGCGTTGCGGCTCGACGACGTGAGCGACGCGTGGCGCGTGGTCCACGCCGAATCGGACGGCTTGTCGGGCCTCGTCGTCGACCGTTTCGCCGACGTCCTCTCCGCGGAGGCGTTCAGCCTGGGGATGTTCCTGCGCGGCGAAGCGCTGCTCTCGAAGCTTGCCGCGTCGCTCGGCACGCGCCACTGGCTCCTGCGCCCGAGCCCGCAGTTCGTCTCGCAGGAAGGCGTCGAGCCCGAGCCGCTCGCGTCGAAGGACCTGCCCGACGCCGTCACCATCCGCGAGTTCGGCACGCGCTTCCGCGTGCGCTTCGAGGGTGGGCACAAGACCGGCTTCTTCTGCGACCAGCGCGAGAACCGCCGCCGGCTCGCGGAGCTCTCGACCGACCGCACCGTGCTCGACCTCTGCTGCTACAGCGGCGGGTTCTCCGTGCAGGCGAAGACGCTCGGCAAGGCCCGTGCGGTGACCGGCGTCGACCTCGACCAAGCGCCGCTCACGCTGGCGCGCGAGAACGCGAACCTGAACCAGGTGCGCATCGACTTCGTGCAGGCCGACGCCTTCACGTACATGCGCGACCGCCTGCAGCACGGCGTGCGCTACGACGTCGTCGTGCTCGACCCGCCGAAGCTGATCCGCGGCCGCGCCGAGATCGAGGAAGGCACTCGCAAGCACTTCGACCTCAACCGGCTCGCGATGCAACTCGTGAATCCCGGCGGTCTCCTTCTCACCTGCTCGTGCGCGGGCCTCCTGCCCGAGGCCGAGTTCCTGAAGCTGCTGCACTCCGCGTCGCGGCAGGCGGGCGCGCCGTTGCCGCCGAACGCCGACGGCAAGGTGCGCCACGCCGCGCGCAAGATGCGCATCCTGTCCCGCGGCGGCGCCGCGGCCGATCACCCGGTCGACCCGGCCGTTCCGGAGACGGAGTACTTGAAGGCGGTGTGGGTCGAGCTCGAGTGACGCGGCGCGTCAGCGCCCGTCCCACTCCTGCAGCGTGAACTCGTGCTTGCCGTCTTCGATCGCGATCGACGCGTCCATCGGAAGGTTCACGAAGGTTTCTTCGCGCGGGCTCCCGTCCGCGGCGCGATCCGGCCAGCGCACGGTCAATGAAACGATGCGCACCGCGTCGCCGAGGCCGAGCGTGCGCCGCAGGCTCGACATCGAATGGCTGCCGTCGACGCCGACCCACGCGTGCACGACGCGCTCGCCGTTCTTTCCTTCGACGCGGGCCGTGAGCCGCGCGCCGACCGCGAAGCGGTTCTTCCCCGCGCCGCGCAGGTCGACGGTGAGTCGGTGCGCGGCGGGGCGCGGAGCCGAGAACACGACCGCGGCGAACCGATCGTCCGGGAACATGCCGCCGGCGCGGATCAGCATCTCGGGCGCGCCGTCGAGGTCGAGGTCGGCGAGCGCGAGCGCACCGCTCTTCTGCAGGTGGCCGACGCCGGCGCCGAACGTCACGTCGAAGAACGAACCGCGGTCGTTGCGCAGGAGCACGTTCGGAAAGAGCGACGACATCTCGTGTCCGCCCGTCCCCAGGTAGAGGTCCTCGAAGCCGTCTTGATCGAAGTCGACGAAGCCCGCCGCGAGCGCCTGCACGACGCGCGACATGCGCCGCCCGGCGGTCACGTCGCGGAACGACGCGCGGCCGCCGTTCAGGAACAAGCGACCGGTGTCGGTCGTGACCTCGCCGTCGCGGTAGAAGCGCGCGACCGCGCCTTCGACCGCGATGTGATTCTTCGCGGCGACGAACAGGTCGAGGTCGCCGTCCTGGTCGATGTCGGAGACGCACGCGGCGCCGGAGAACTGCGGTCCGTCGAGGCCGGAATTCGCGGTCGCGTCGACGAAGGAGACCTTCGCGGCGGTGCTGGCGTTCGCGAACAGGCGTCCCGACGCGAGGAAGAGCGAGCAATACAGTTCGGCTCGCCCGTCGTCGTCGAAGTCGGCGAAGCACGCCGCGACGCATCCGCCGGGCAGCGCGAGGCCGGCCGCTTTCGTGACGTCCTCGAAGCGCGCGCTCCCGTCGTTCCGGTGCAGGCGGCTCGGCCAGCGCATGCTGCCGTCGGGCTGCGGAACGCTCTCGCACCCCACGAACAGGTCGAGGTCGCCGTCCAGGTCGACATCGGCGACCGGCGCGACGGTCGCGGGAGCTTCGACGTCGAGCCCGGACGCGATCGTGACGTCCTCGAACACGAAGCCGTCGCGCTGCAGGAGGAGCGACGGCGAGTACGCGCCTTCGAACGTGAGCCCTCCGCCGCGCGCGACGAACAGGTCGAGGCGACCGTCGCCGTCGAAATCGGCGCGCGTGAGATGCGAGCCGCCCAACTGCCCGGCGAGGCCCGCGTCGGCCGCGACGTCGGTGAAGCGGCCCTTGCCGTCATTCG
>CAZOLL010000174.1:0-1550 GCA_964580365.1 uncultured Phycisphaeraceae bacterium | reverse complement strand
ACGACGAGAACACGACGTCCTCGTCGCCGTCGCCGTCGAGATCGTCCGCGACGACGGACCCGGTACGGCCGCGGTGATCGAGGCAAAGCTTCTTCGCGACCTCCGCGAAGCGCGCGACCGGCTGCTCGGGCGCGAAGCGATCGCGCGGGTAGCGCACGTCTTCCGCGACGCCGTCCGGCCAGCGCTCGAGCGCCATCGCGACCAGGTTCAACAACCACCGCGACTCCGGGCCGCGATGGTTCTCTTTCTCCTTCACGAGCCTCTCGAACACTGTGAGCGCGCCCTCCGCGCCGCGCGGAGCGACGTGCGCGGCGCGCGTGGACAGCGGGAAGATGCAGCTCTCCTCGTTGTGGTTCGCGATGCAGTTCTCGACCTCCGCACGGCGGAAGTGCGCGACGCCGAGGTAGTAGAGGGCGTCGACGCGCAACGAAGGCGGCAAGTTCGTGCCGTCGCCGCAGAGCGCGACGCACGCGTCGAGCTGCTCGATCGCCTCGGAGACGCGGCCGGTGCGCAACTGCTGCAGTCCGAGCGCGAGCCGCGTCCCGTAGACGCGCAGCGGCCCGCCGTCCTTCAGTGCGGCGTCAACGTCACGCCCGAGCTTCTCGAGCAGCGCCTCGCCGGTGAAGAAGCTCTCGGCCCGCTCGCTCGCTTCGAAGAGCTCGCGCAGGCGCACGACGTGGGCCGGCGCGTTCTCCGGGAGGGGCGCGAGCTCCGGCGCCGGCTCGTGGCAACACGCGCCGTCGCGCATCGCCGCCGCGGCGTCGTGCTCCTGAGCGGACGAGACGCCGACCGCAACCGAGGCCAGCACGAGGAGCAGGAGCGACGCGCGCGATCGGGTCCGCATCCCGTCGATTCTGCCACGCCGGCGTTCCGGCCGCCTTCCCGCTTCCGTGCTACTCTTCGCCGCGGATGGGTCGCACTCCCGACGCGTTCTCGGTCGAGTTCGAATCGCTCGCTCCGTCCCTCTTCGCGTGGGCGGTCTTGCGGCTCCCGGCCGGCGCGCGCGCGCAGTTCGAGCCGGAGGACCTGCTGCAAGAGGTCGCCTGCCGCGCGTACGAGCAGTTCGAGCGCTTCGATTCCGCCATCGCTTCGTTCCGCTCGTGGGTCTTCGGCATCGCGCGCAACGTGCTGCGCGAGGCGCTGCGCTTCCTCGCGCGACAGCCGGCGAGCCGCACCGGCGATCGGCTCGAGACCGGGTGGATCCACCAGCTCGCCGACCCGGCGACCAGCATCTCGCGCCGCATCGCGCGCGACGAAACGCTGCGCAGCGTGGTCACGAAGCTGTCCGCGCTGCCCGAAGAGGATCGACGACTCCTCGTGTACCGCGGGCTCGAAGGTCTCGAGCACGTCGAGGTCGGCCGCCTGCTCGGCGTCAGCGCCGACGCCGCCGAGAAGCGGTGGCAACGGTTGTGCGCGCGGCTCGAACCGCTCGGTCTCCCGCACGGCCTGTTCGCGCGCTGAGGGCGTACGCTCTCCTCCGTGAACCCACTTTCGATGCTCCGCACGCTGCGCGCGGCGCGCGTTCACGTTCGCGGCCACGCGCGAGTCGT
>CAZOLL010000173.1:0-8414 GCA_964580365.1 uncultured Phycisphaeraceae bacterium | reverse complement strand
GACGCGATCGCGCAGGACACCGGCTGGGTGTTCACGCCGCCGCTCATCGAGGTCGGCGACGGGAACGGCGGCTGGAAGCCGGCGGGCGTCCTCGGCATCCCCGCGGGCGACGCGAAGACGGTGTGCGTCGACCTCACCGACGCTCTCGTGAAGAGCGACCCGCGCGTGCGTCTCACGACCAACCTGCAGATCTACTTCGACCGGATGTTCGTCGCGCTGGACGACGACCCCGACGCGATCCCGCGCAAGATGCGCACGCTGCCGCCGATCTCCGCCGAGCTGCGCTACCGCGGCTACAGCAAGCGCATCTTTCCCGACGGCCGCGAGCCGTTCGTCTACGACTACGGGACGCTCGTCCCCGACGCGACCGGCTACCCGACCGAGTACGGCCGCTTTTCCGGCGCCTTCACGCGCTACGGCGACGTGCTGCCGCTCTTGACGAAGGCCGACGACATGTCGGTGATCATGGACAACGGCGACGAGATCGCGGTCGCGTTCGACGCGACGAAGCTGCCTGCGCTCGCACCGGGCGCGACGCGCACGTGGCTGCTCCACTCGATCGGATGGGCGAAGGACGGCGACTTCCACACGCTGACGTCCGACGCCGTCGGGCCGCTGCCGTTTCGCGCGATGAAGAGTTACCCGTACGGAACCGACGAGAAGTTCCCGGACGACGCCGAGCACGCCGCGTGGCGCGCCGAATGGAACACGCGACTCCAGCTCGCGCCGCCGCTCGTCGACGCGCCGCCGCGCCGGCGTCCGCCGCTCCCGTCCGACGGCGGTGCGTTCATCCGCACGAACCTCACGGACGTCACGGCGGGCGCGGGCATCGACTTCACTCACGTCCAGGGCCGCGTGCTCGTCAACCTCGAGGACACGATGGGCGCGGGCGCCGCGTTCGGCGACTTCGACGGCGACGGCGACGACGACCTCTACCTGGTGCAGGGCACCGGCCCGATCAGCACGTTCGCGACGGGCGACGTCGGCGACGCGCGCTCGCTCGGGCGGCTGTACCGCAACGACAGCGACGCGTCCGGCGTGCGCTTCACCGACGTCACGATCGCCGCCGGTCTCCTGCGCTCGGGCTTCGGCATGGGAGCGCTGTTCGCCGACCTCGACAACGACGGCGACCAGGACCTCTACGTGACGAACCTCGGCGGCAACCTGCTGTGGCGGAACGACGGCGGCCGCTTCACCGACGTGACGGAGCGCGCGGGCGTCGCCGGCGGCGGGTTCGGCTCGGGCGTCGCCGCGGCCGACTTCGACAAGGACGGCGACCTCGACCTCGCCGTCGGGCAGTACGTCGCGATCGATCCGATCAGCCGCCCGCGAGAGTCGTCCGGTTTCGCGCGCGGCTTCGTGCGCGACGACCCGCCGTCGGTCTTGCCGTTCGCGTACCCGCCGCAGACGAAGTTCCTGTTCCGCAACGACGGCGGCCTGCGCTTCACCGACGTCGCCGCGGCGGCGGGCGTCGCGAACGAGCAAGGCAAGACGCTCGGCGTGCTGTTCGTCGACTTCGACGAGGACGGCTGGCAGGACCTCTACTTCGCGAACGACGTGACCCCCAACGCGATGTACCGCAACAAGGGCGACGGCACGTTCGAGGACCTCTCGTTCGATCTCTGCCTCGACGACCCGCGCGGGGGGATGGGCGTCGCGGCCATCGACGTCGACGACGACCGCGACTTCGACCTGCTCACGACCTACTGGCAGACCGAGCCCGACGCGCTGTACCGCAACAACGTCGTGCGCCACACGAGCAGGAAGTCGCGCGTCCCCGCGTTCTCGGACATCGGCGACCGGGTCGGCATCTCGAAGCCGACGGTCGGCGCCGTGGGCTGGGGCGTCGAGGCGAGCGACCTCGACTGCGACGGCGTGCTCGACCTCGCGATCGTGAACGGGTACACGAGCCCCGACTACGAGACGAGCGACCTCTGCATGCCGCAGCCGGGCCTCCTCTTCTTCGGCCGGCGCGACGGCGAAGGCCTCACGCACTTCGAGCTCGCGGACGGCTCCGCGCACGGCGGGTTCTTCGGACGCGCGATCAACGGCCGCGGGCTCACGTCCTCCGACGTCGACCGCGACGGCGACCTCGACCTGATCGTCACGGAGAACAACGGCCCCGCGACGCTGCTCCGCAACGACGGCGGCAACACGAAGAGCTGGCTCGAAGTCGATCTCGTCGGAACGAAGGGCACGCGAGACGCGGCCGGCGCGCGCGTCGAGCTCAAGCTCGGCGAGCGCACGCTCACGCGGCTGCTCACGATCGGGCAGAGCTACCTGTGCTGCGCGAGCAAGACGCTGCACTTCGGCCTCGGCGACGCCGAGCACTACGACTCGATCACCGTCCATTGGCCGAGCGGCGCCGTCACGACCGAAGTCGGCGGCGCCGCGCGGCAGAGGATCACGATCGTCGAGGCGAAGTCAGTCCCGCGGTGAGCATTCTGACGGGGACAAGTCGCGCGCTTGGAGCATCCATGCGCGGCTTGACTGAATCTCGAAGGGGGGGGTAGAGTCCGCGCCCCAGTACGCGAAGGAGTTCACTCAATGGCTCGATCGACTTCCCGGTTCTTGAGCGTCACGCTTGTCATCTCACTCTTCGGTCCGCTGGCCTCGGTCGCGTTCGGGAGTCAGTGCCAGATCGTGATGACGTACGAGCCGGGTGGGACCTATCTCGGCGTGAGCTGCAAGAACCCATGTGCCGCTGGATGCACGATTTGGTGGACCGACGTCGACGACCCGACGCAGGGACCTGGAGAGAAAGGGTTCTGCTACTGCATTGGCTCCCCTCCCACGGAACCTTCGGATTGTCATGGCGCGGTTACGGAGTATGAGAACGGCGCTAGAGACCTCGCCTGTGAGGGAAGCTGCTCGGGAGTCCAGTCGTGCCAAATCGATGTGGGCGTGACGTTCTCCGGACTGTTCAAGATCTCTTGTGCGTGTAAGAACTGAATCAACCAACTCGAAACCTGACACAAGCGAACGAAAGGGGCGATCTGCCGTGCGATTGAATCGAGCGAGCATCTGTGTTGGTGCCGTGGCTCTCGCGCTCGGGGGATGGGCAGTGTTGCGAATGCCCAAGGTTGCGATGGGCGCAGCGTCGCCAACCTCTGAGGCAACGAACTCGAGTGCCAAGACAGAGCTTTCGCCCGGAGCGCTCGTCGAGCTGCCAGATCAGTTCGTGATCCCGATTACGTTCGAGCCGAAGCTGATCATTTCTGACGCGATCGCGGCCGCGAACGGGAACGCGGCAGCAGTCCAGGCCGCAGCCAACTCGAGCCACGCGTCATTCGCGGGCCGAGTGGTCAATCCAGAGCGAACGGCGACCGACGTCGAAAACCTCTCATCGCGACTCACAACAGAGGGCGAGATCGTGAGCGGCGGCGACGTCGAGGTCGCCGAAACACCGTCGCTTGGCTGCCGCGTCTCGACGAACGGCGACGTGCGATTCGTCGTGCTCCCTGAAGTGACGGCAGGAAAGCGAATCTGGGCGGAGAATCGTCCGGACGAAGACGACCCGGCGACGTTCGACCGTCGCTACATGATTGGCGATACCAGCGCACACGTGATCGAGCCAACGATCGGAAGCCTTCGCAGCTACATGCCGACCACGCACGACTCGATCACGCTTGAGCGCAAGTTCGATTCAGCCCACCTCACGTCATCGAGACTCTGCTGCCGCGTCGAGGCGGATGGGGCACTGCTTTTCTTCGTCGGCGAGCGCTGACCCCCCCGGGGCCGTTCACGGCACGATCATCTCGAACTCGACGGCGTTGGTCGCCGCGAAGGCGCCGTTCGGCGGGCCGGGGTCGTTGATCCACGCCTGCGCGTAAAACGTCGCGCCGCCCGGGATATGCGCCGACGGCGGGACGCTCGCGCTGACGAGCGCGCCGCCGAGCCCGCTGATGTTGATCGGGATGAGCAGCGTCGTGTTCGGCACCAGCGTGCCGCCGTACAGCGGCACGTCGAGGCGGTTCGCGGCGAAGAACAGCACGCCGGACGAACCGGGGAGCGCGGAGAGGACCGTGAGCCGGAAGAAGTTCGTCGGCTTGTCGTAGGACGCGTTCAGGATCGGGAAGCCGTTCGCGCCCGCGAGGGCGAAACCGAGGTTCACGTTCGACGCGAGGCCCTTGAACAGCGGGAGGCAACCGCTCGTCGCGAGGTTGCGCATGTCGGTCAACGAGTTCGCGTGGAAGTAGGTCGTCTCGTTCCAGAAGCCGCCGCTGCAGAGGTGGCAGTAGGACATGATCGTGCCCTGGTTCGTGCACACCTGCTGGGTCTGGCACTGGCCGAAGTAGCCGGACGGCGCGCAGCGGTCGGCGGGCGGGCAGTAGTCGTGCGTGTGCGGCGCGCCCATGTTGTGGCCGAGCTCGTGCGCCGTCACGACGAAGTCCCAGTTCAGCGGGCCGACCGAGATCGGGAACGGCGTGTTGCCGCCGATGTTGCCGCAGACCGCGAAGTTGTACGGCGCGTTGCACACGCCCGGCAGCCACGCGACGCCGCCGCCGAGTCCCGCGCCGGAGATGAAGCAGTAGTCGTGCGCCGAGACCGGCGCGCCGCCGTTGCTCCACGCCGCCTGGAACTCGCCGAGCAGTCCGCCCGCTCCGCTGCCGTTCTCCTGCGACGCCCAGTTGTCGGTGGCGGTGTGGTAGCCGACGTAGGGGTAGGTGATGATGACGCCGGCCTGGACGCGGTAGCGCCACGACACCGCGCCGAGGAGCTGCGTGAGGTAGCTCTGCGCCGCGGCGAGGTCGTTGAAGATCGAGTAGTACTGCGTGTCGGTCTCGACCGCGACCTTCAGCTCGTAGATCGGCACGACACCCGTCGAGGGGATCGACGTCGTCGCCGGCGCTGCTGGAGCCGGTGTCGGCGTCGTGATCGTGTGGCCCGGCAGCTTGATCGCGGTGCACCAGTCGGGGGCCGTCGCGCTCGTGGGCGGGATGACCTGCTCGTTCGACACGATCGTCGTGGTGGTCGCGTTCCAGTCGTTGTTCGGACCGGGCGCCGCGAGCACCTGGAACAACTCGGTCGACGTGCGGATGAACCCGCGCGTGCCGCTCGCCGAGAAGCCGATGAAGACCGACGACAGCGGGTCGTTCGCGACGTGGCCGTCCCACAGCGTCACGAGCGGCTGCGCGCCCGGCGCCTGCGTGACGCCGTCGACGTCGACGCGCTCGAGGCCGTCGGTGATGATCACGCGCTGCAGGTCGACGTCGACGCGCGCGCCGTTTTGCAACGGGACGCCCGTGAGCGTGACGCGCGTGAGCGTCGCGAGGTCGGCGAGCGCCGCGCCGTTCGGCACGACTTCGACGCCGAACTTCCCGTGGTCCGCGACGACCGTCATCGGGAACGGTCGCGTCGGGACGCCGGGGATTCCGCCGAGCGCAGACGGGACGAGCAGAAGCGGGAGACAGAATGCGGCAAGCTGCCGCGGGAGTTGTCGGGACATGGCAGGGCTCCGGAGCAGGTTGCGGGAGTCTACCAGTCGACTCACCCGTTCTTGACCCCGGCGTAGCGCACGATCGCGGCGGGAAGCCCCTTCTCGAGCAGCGTTTCAGCGGCGGCGATCAGCGGGTCGACGCCCGAGGCGAGCGACTTCGCGTCGTACGCGATCACTTGGTGCGGCGCGACGCCCGCGCCTTCGATCTCCGGCCCCGACGCGCCGCCGGCGCGGTAGGAGCGCACGGTGAACCGGATCTTCAAGAGCCCGCTCGGCGTCTCGACGACTTCCTTCGCGCCGGACATCCCCGCGGTCGGCGTCGGGCCGATCACGAGCGCGCGACCGCTCTCCTTCAGCATCCCGGCGATCGTCTCGCCCGCCGAGCGCGTGCCGGCGTCGACGATGACGACGAGCGGCCCCGTGTAGTGGCGCCCTGCCTCCGCCGCCGTGCGGCCCGCGAAGTTCTCGCCTGCGCGCAGGAAGCGCGAGAACACCGCGTCGTGGTCCGTGCCGCCTCCGCCGTTCGCGCGCAGATCCAGCACGAGCCCCTTCACGTCGCCGAGCGTCTCGAGCAAGGAGTCGAGCTGCGCGGGCAGCTCGTCCGGAACGTTCCTCAGGTGGATCCAGCCGAACCCCTTCGCCGTCTTCCCGCACGACTGCCGCTCGAGGGCCGTCGCACCCTTCGGCGGGAAGACCGGTCCGTTCGGGACGCCGTTGCCGCCGCCGCGCGCGCAGGTCAGCGTCCGCTTCAACGAGTCCCCGCTCGGAGTGGCGCACTCGATCTCGAAGCGGGTGCCCACCGCGCCGGCGAGACCTTCGTGCGCCGCGGAGTAGAGCGCGGCGTGCCGCGTCGAGAACGGGTCGTCGACGGAGAGCTGGTCGGCACGCGCGGCGAGCCACGCCTGCACCGCCTTGCCGTCGATCTTCTTCACCACCGACCCGGCGACGATGCCGGCATCCGCGGCGGGTCCGTAGCAATCCGCGACGAGCAACGCGCCGCCCGACGCCGACGGCACGAGCGAGAGTCCGACGCCCTTCTGCTCGGGCGGCCTGCGGTCTTCCGGCACCTCGATCTTCGTCTCGACGATCGCGGCGTGACCGTCCTTCAGGCACGCGGTCAGTCGGCGGCAGAGGAACAGGAGGTCGATGTCGTCCTCCACCTTCGCGGCGTCCGCGGTGAACTTCGCGCGCACCGCCTTCCAGTCGACGCCCTTCGCCTTGAAGAAGTGGCCGGCGCCGGCCTCGAACTTGTCGAGCAGGAAGCGGACGTCTTCCTGGTACTTCGTGTCTGCGAGCGCGAGCGCGCCCGCGAGCAGCGCGGCCGCGATCATCCCGTCACGGGTTCTTCGTCAGCGTGAACTGCTTCGACGCGGCGCCGCCGGCGCGGACGTCGACCTGCGCGTTCTCGTTCGCGAAGCCGTCGCGGTTGGTGGACACCGTGTAGGTGTCGGCGACGAGGTTCTTGAACTTCACCACGCCGAAGCCGTCGGTGCGTTTGCGCTGGCGGATGCCGCTGTTCTGGCCGCGCACGGTGACCTCGGCGTTGTCGAGCGAGAAGCCTCCCGCGACCTTCAACTCCACCGAAAGGTCGCCGACGGAGTCGACCGTGAAGTCGTGCGTCACGCGCTCGCCTTCGCGGACCTCGACGTCGATGGGTCCGAGGATCGGCGAGTTCGCGCGACCGAGACCGATCTGGTACACGCCGGGCTTCACGCTGGCGAATCGGTAGGTGCCGTCGTTGCCGCTGTCGCGGTTGGTCGGACGCCCGGGCCGAGCGGCGTTGCCGTCGGTCTTGAGTCCGGTCTGCTGCGGCTTCTCGCGCAGGAACACGGAGACACGCGCGATCGGCGAGCCGTCCTTCGCGACGACGCGGCCGGTGACGAGCGCCGCCGTCGAGAGGTCGAAGTCGACCACGCCGTTCCGCCCTTCGGCGACCTCGACGCGGATCGGCTGCGATTCGGCGAAGCCGTCAGCGCGCGCGCGCACGTCGTAGATCCCGGGCTGCAGGTCGCTCACGACATAGGACCCGTCGGCGCTGTGGAACGACGAGCTGCGTCCGCGACCGCGGCCGCGGAACATCGCCTCCGCGGACTGCTGCGGGTTCCGCGCGGCGCTCGGGTCCTCGACGATGTCGGCCTGGATCGTGAAGTCGACCAGCGGTCCGTGCGTGCGCGATTCGGTCACGCGGCCGCTCAGCTGGATCAGCGGCGCGAGCCGGATCTCGAGGCCCTTCGCGCCGGGCACCACGTCGTTCTCGAACTTCATCGAGTACCCGTCGCGGCGGAACGAGACCATCAGCTTCTCGGCCGGCGCGAGCCCCTTCAGCACGAACGTGCCGTCCGGACGCGTGCGCGTGATGCCGCGGAAGTTCGACACCATGCGGCCGCCGAACATCCCGCCCATGTCGCCGCCGCGGAAACCGCCGCGGCCGCCGCCGTCGAAGCGCATCGGCGGCTGCGGGAAGTTGCCGCCGCCCGGAGGACCGCCGTTGCCGAACGGCGGCCGGCCGCCGTTGCCGCCGGGGCCGCCACCGCCGTCGCGACGGCCGGGTCCGCCGCCGCCGTCGCGGTTGCGCCCGCCTTGATTGTTGTTGTTCCCGCCCGGGCCGCCGCCCGGCGCGCGGCCGCCGCCGTTCTGGTTCCAGAACGGGAGCATCGCGGTGACCAGCACGTCGACGCGCTGCCCCGGAGCCACCAGCACCGTGTCCTGGGTGTACGGCTGCGGGAGCGTCCAGCCGTCCATCGCGATCACCTGCTGCGGGATGCCGTGCAGGTGCATGGGGTGGATCTGCAGACCCTCGTTCATGTAGCGGATGCGGATGCGCTCACCGCGCTTCGCGACGATCGGGGCCGTGGCGGGGAAGCCCTTGCCGTTCAGCGTGTAGCCGAGCGGCCCGTCGTTCACGACCATCACGAGGTCCTGCGAGACCTGCGGCGCGTTCGGCTCCTCGACGATGAGCGCACCGAAGAGGCCC
>CAZOLL010000172.1:2525-8466 GCA_964580365.1 uncultured Phycisphaeraceae bacterium | reverse complement strand
GACGGACACGACCTTCGGTGCGTCGCTCGCGAGCGGGCTCGACAGCGCGGTGCGCCGCGCGAGCGGCGAGCTGTCTGCCTGCGGGAGGATGCGCGCGGTGGCGCCGGCGACCGAGTGATCGTCCAGCGCGCGCACGAGGTGCCCGAGGTAGTCCGCGCGCGGCAGCGCGTCCTGCGAAAGGAACGCGACGAGGTCGGTGCTCGCGCGCTCGACGCCGAGCATGCGCGTCTTGCCGTGGTCGAACTCGCGTTGGTCGATGACGAGCACGTCGCAGCCGGCGGCGCGCGCCGCGTCGGCGCTGCCGTCGGTGGACGACGAGTCGATCACCAGCACGCGTTCCGGACGCGGATCGAGCGCGCGGATCGCGTCGAGGACGCGCCGCCAGCGCGCCCCGCCGTTCCATGTGGGGACGATCAACGTGACCGGAACCGTGGCCGCGCCGCTCATGATCCGCCGTCGTCGCTCCGCTTCACTTCCTGTGAATGGCCGGTGAGCCAGACGAAAGGCCGCTTCAGCAGGCGCCAGAACCGGTGCATCGGGCTGTTCCAGACGCGATCGAGCTCCTTCGTGAGCCGCTCGATGTGCGCGAGCTTCTTCTTCTCCTCGCCCTCGAGCGTCTCGATGCGACGGCGCAGGTCGAGGTCGGTCTCCTTCAGCCCCGCGATCTGCTCGCGGAAGCTCGCGAGCCGTCGGGCGGCTTCGTCGAGCTCCTTCGGGCAGTGCTCGAGCTTCGAGAGCTGCACCGCGAGGTGGTCGCCGCGCTCCTTGTGGAACCGGATCAGCTCGATCTGGTGGTAGAGCTGGCTCATCAAATGGTCGACGTGGCGCTCGAGGATCTCGAGCTTCGCGCGCGCGTCGGCCTGCGCGTCGCGCGCTTGCGGAGCGGGTGCGGCGTCGGGTTCTGTCGTCATGTCGGGTTCACCTCCGGGACCGCCGCCGGGACGGGAGCCGGACGGCGCGCGGCGATCAGCTTCGCGTACAGACGAGAGAACTCGCGGGCGTTCGTCAGCAGCGTCTTCACGCCCGTGAAGTGGCCGCTGATCGCGGCGAGCCGATCGCGGTGCTGGGTGAGGTCGGCGAGGATCGCACGGAGCGCGGCGACGTCGCCGGGCGGGAAGAGCCGGCCGTTCTTGCCGTCGTGGATGATCTCCGCGATGCCATCGACGTTCGAGGCGATGACCGGAATGCCGGCTGCGCAGGCCTCGAGCACGACGAACGGCGTGTTCTCCTGCCACACCGACGGGACGACCAGCACGTCGATGTCGCGCAGCGCCGTGCCGATGTGCTGCGGCGCCATCGGCCCGCGAATCGAGATGCGCGGGTCGCGCCGGCAGACGGTGAAGCAGCTCTCGGAGTAGTGCGGGAAGTGCGACGGGTCGCCGTGGATCTGCAGCGTCATGTCGCCTTCTTGGGCCGTGAATGCCTCGACGAGGACGTGCAGCCCCTTCGGCGGGTTGATGCTGCCGATGAACCCGACGCGCAGCGCCGAGCTCTCTTCGCGGTCGAAGGTGAACGCGGGCATCGGGTCGACGCCGTAGCCGCAGGTCTTGATCATCTCCGGCGGGTAGCCGTTCGCGAGGAAGGCGCGACGCACGGTCTCGGACGGAGCGATCACGGCGTCGGCGCGCGAGAGGATCTTGCGCAAGAAAGCGAGCCGCGAGCCGGTGGCCGCGAGCGCCGCGCCCGGCGACGAGTTGTTCGCGCGCCGTCCGTGGTCGGCTTCGAGCACTTCGGGGTACGGGTTCACGTAGCCGACCCCGCGCGTGAACGTGAGCAGGCGGTCGAAGTCGATGTTGTGCAGCGAGAGGCACTCGAGGCAGTCGAACGTCGACGGGCCCGCGCAGCGGTCGTGGTTGCGCGTCTTCAGGAGCTGCGCCGTCGGGCACAGGAACCAGAAGTCCATCAGGTTCACGACGGTCGGGATGTCGCGCAGGAAGCACTCCTCGAGCAACGACGCGCCGAGGAACGCGGAGTGGAAGAAGTGCACGACGTCCGGCTGCACGTCGCGGAGGTAGTGGCCGAAGACCTTCCCGTAGAGGACGTTGTAGTACGCGTTCAGCGCCTGGTTCGGCAGCAGCCCGCCCCACATGCCGACGCGCGTCACCGCGACGCCTTCGTCGACGGTCTCTTCGCGGTGGATCAACTTGGGGTGCGCCTGCCACGACGGCTCGCACGTGAAGATGCGGACGTCGTGTCCGAACGTGCCGCGGATCTTCAGCGCGAGGCGCTTCGCGTACAGCTCGGTGCCGGTGTTGTAGCGCGGCGGGTACTGATGCGTGACGAACGCGATCCTCATGCGCCCGCGCCTCCCGCGCCGGACAGGTACACGTTCATGAGATCCGCCGCATTCTCCTCGACCGTCCGCACTCGCTTCGGTGCACGCACGAGCCGCTCGCGAAGCTCCCGATCCGAAGCGAGCCGCGCGAGGACACGGGACAGTTCGTCGGCATTTCCCGGCTCGAACAAGAGCCCGGTGACGCCGTCCTCGACGCCCTCCGCCATCGCTCCGAGGCGCGAGGCGACGACCACAACGCCCGCGAGCCACGCTTCGCGGAGGGTGAGGCAGAACGCCTCGTACCACAACGACGGGACCACCAGAACGTCCATCCCCGCCAGGATGCCGGGAAGCGCGTTTTGTTCGTAGCGCCCGTGGAAGGAAACGCGACCGTCGAGCGGCGCCGCGAGCGCGCGCAGTCGCTGCGGATAGTCGACGACCTCGTGCCAGCCGGTCTCCGCGCCGTGGATCGAGAGCGTCGCGCCGGGCGCGTCGAGCCGGGAGAACGCCTCGATCAGGACGTGCACACCCTTCGTCGGCAGGACCGAGCCGACGAAGCCGACGCGCAGGCCATTGCTCGCACTCGGCGTCCTCGCGAGCGCGCGGAACGGCGCGGCGTCGAGCCCGTTCTCGACGACCGTGATGCGCGAGCGCGGGATGCCGTAGCGGTGGAAGACCGCGCGCGACGTCTCGGACGGCGTGACCAGCCGATCGGCGCGCAAGAGCAGCCCGCGGATCCACGAGTGGTAGTCGGACAAGAGCGCGAGGTCGGAGGCGTGCGCGCCGCCCTTGAACCAGCCGCTCCACATCGCGTGCAGGCAGCTCGAGCACTTCTCGACCACGACGTCTGCGCACAGCTCGAGCTGCGGCGTCATGCGTTGGCCGCGCGGGCAGCCCATCCAGAAGTCGTGCAGCGTCATCACGACGCGCGCGCGCGCGTCCTTCGCCGCGTCGAGCAGGTCGGTCGAGAGGCACGTGAGATGGTGCGCGTGCACCACGTCCGGCTTGAACCGCTGCAGCTCGGCGGCGAACAGCGCGCGGATCGACGGGTTGCGGTACAGGCGCGGGAATCCGTCGCAATCCGAGAACAGGTAGTTGATGCGTGTGACCGGCACGTCGCCGGCGCAGTAGCGCTCGATCGCGAACTCGGGGCGCGTGGAGTCGGCGCCGCGGCAGAACACCTCGACTTCATGCCCCTGCGCGATCAACGCGCGCGCGATGCCGTGGACGTGAAGCTCGACGCCGCCGATGGAGTCGGGAAGGAACGCGGCGGTGACGAAGAGGACGCGCATCGGAAGGGCGGCTGTCGGTTGTCGGCGCTCGCGCCGGAAAACGGAGAGGTGATTCTATTCAGCGCGCGAGCGCGGCGCGGAGGATCGATTCGACTTGGCCGGCGTCGACCTCGATCGACTTGACCGGAGGGGAGGATGCGGCGAGGCGAACGAGGAGCGCTTCGTCGTCGATCAGGCGGCCGAGGACGCGCGCGAGGTCGGCCGAATCGCCGCGGGCGAAGGTGAGGCCGCCGCCGTTCTCGACAAGCTCGGCCATGCCGCCGAGGTCCGTCGTCACGACCGGCACGCCGAGTTGGAACGCCTCGTGGAGGGTGAGCGGCGAGTTCTCGTACCAGATCGACGGCACCACCAGAACGTCGAGCCCGGAGACGAAGTCGGCCGCGGCGTCCGGCGCGAGCGGGCCGACGAACCGAGCGCCCTCCAGCGTGCCGGCGCGCTCCACGAGCGGGCCGGTGTAGTCGGGGAACCAGGTCGGATCGCCCGCGACGGCGAGCGTCGCTTTGCCGGGCGGCAGGCGCGCGAACGCGTCGAGCAGGACGTGCACACCTTTGTAGTCCGACAGCGTGCCGAGGAAGCCGATCGCGAGCCGAGCGCCCGGCCTGCGCGGGTCGCGCGGCGCGCGCCGGCGCCGCTCGAGCGGCGGAAATCCGTAGTCGGAGACGACGACCTTCCCGCGCGGCAGTCCTTCGCGGATCATGCGCTCGGCGAGGAAGCGCGACGGTGCGATGAACTTCGCGACGGGCGCCACGCCGTTCTGCATCGACTTCAAACGCGTGCGCGCGGCGCGCGCGAAGAAGCGCAGCTCTTCCAACCGCTCGAACCCCTCGCCCGCGACGCCCTTCACGTCGTCGCCGTAGCGCTCGCGGCGGATCGGAAACGGCGCGAGGCACCGCGCGCACTCGTCGAAGGGGATCGGGTCGCAGAGGTTGCCGTTCCGGTCGAGCAGGAGCCCGCCGCGCGGGCAGAGCAGGAAGTACTCGTGCAGCGTCATCACGACGGGGATCGCGCGCGCCGCCGCCTGCCGGATCAGCCCCAAGCCGAGGTGCACGAGCGCCTGGACGTGCAGCACGTCGGGCTTCACCGCGTCGAGCACGCGGCCGATCGGCGCCTCCATCCGCGGGTCGTCGTGGAGGTCCGCGATGTCCTCGTAGATGCGGTTCCACGTGATCTCGTGGAACGGCAGCGTCTCGTAGGTTCCGGTGCGGACCTCGAACTGCGGGCGGTCGGGGCGCTTCTCGGTGAATACGAGCGCGACGTCGTGCCCGCGCCGCTGCAGAGCGCGGGCGAGGTGGTAGGTGTAGATCTCGGACCCGGCACGATGGTCCGGCAGGAAATCGTGGATCGCCTCGAGGATCTTCATCGCGCGTCGCGCGGACTGTAGGACGGACGGCGGGCGCAAGCAACGCGCCCGGACGAGAGGCGGCGCGGGTGTCGATCGGGTCGAAACTCAGAGAGCGTCTGCGGCGCGGCGAGCACGGCATCGTCGGCGTGCTCGCGCTGGTCGCGGCATTCGCGCTCGCGGAGCTGGACGTCGCGTGGGCCCGCACGTGGTTCTACGTGGCGGCGTGGTACCCCGCGCTCCTCGTCATCGACGCGCTCGCCATGGCGCGACGCGGGCGCTCCTTGCTCGCCGACCGGCCGCTCGCACTCTTGTGCCTGTGGTGCTGGTCGGTGCCGTTCTGGCTCGTGTTCGAAGCGCTGAACCTCCGCATCGAGAACTGGTACTACGTGAACGCGCCGCCCTCCCTGCTCGAGGCGCGCCTCCTGCTCGTCTTCTCGTTCGGCACCGTGTTGCCCGCGCTGTTCGAACTGTACGACCTGCTCGGCACCTTCCCGATCTTCGAGCGCGCGCGCGGCCCGCGCCTTCCGATGAACTCGTTCCGCGCGAACGCGCTCGCGGCGTTCGGAGCGCTGATGCTGGTCGCGGCGGTGCTCGTGCCGCGCTGGTGCTACGCGCTCGCGTGGACGTTCGTGCCGTTCCTGCTCGAGCCGTTCAACCGCCGGCCGTCGTGGCCTTCGCTCCTGCGTGACGTGGAAGAGGGACGACTCTCGCGCATCCTCCGGCTCGCGCTCGCGGGGATGATCGCCGGCCTCATCTGGGAGCTGTTCAACCTTCCGGCGTGGACGCGGTGGATCTACACCGTGCCGGGTTTCGAGAAGACGCTCGCTGTCGAAATGCCGCTGCTCGGGTTCCTCGGCTTCCTGCCGTTCGCGTTCGAGGCGTATTCACTGGTGCGCACGCTCGAGATCCTCGGACTGTCGGCGCCGTTCGAGGACGATGCGAAGGGGCGCGTCGCGCTCGATCTGCGGCCGCTCACGCGGCTGTTCGTCCTGCCGCTGCCGATCACGGCGTTCGCGCTGAGCGTGATCGGTC
>CAZOLL010000172.1:0-2515 GCA_964580365.1 uncultured Phycisphaeraceae bacterium | reverse complement strand
CAACTCGAGACGCACAGCGTCGACTCGACGCGGCCGAGCGTGCGCGACCTGCCCGGCATCAAGCGGCGCGAGGCCGCGCTGCTCGAGCTCGCCGACGTGACCGCGGCGGAGTCGCTCGCGCGCCGCGCGGCCGACGAGCACGGGCAGGAGGAGCTGTCGCGCCTCTTGCTCGTGCCTCGCCCGCGGATCGCCGACCTCGCGGCGGCGGCGAAGATCGCGACGTTTCGCGGCATCGGAGCGGAGAACGCGCGACTGCTCGCGGAGGCCGGGGTGCACACGCTCGAGGAGCTCGCAGCGGAGGATCCCGCCGAGTTGTATTCGCGCCTCATCGCGCAGGACGGTGGCCGGCGCGTGCGACCGCAACGCGTGCGCGTGTGGGTCCAGGCGGCGCAGGAGGACGCGGCGGGTCGCTGAGTCAGCGCGCCGACGGATCGCCCGAGAGCACGAACCCCGCCCAGTCCCGCGGCGGATGGCCGGCCTCGAGGAGCGCGCGCTTCGCGTGCCACAGCGCGCCCGCGACATCGGGAGCGCCGGCCTCGTCCTTCCAGAGCACCCCGTAGACCTCCTCCAGCAACTTGCGCGTCGCCGCGTCGTCGACCCGCCACAAGGACGTGACCGCCGCGCGCGCGCCGGCCGCGTGCGCGGCCGCCATCAACGAGCGGATGCCGAGCCCGGCGACCCGCGGTCCGACGTTCGTCTCGCACGCGGAGAGCACCAGGATCGAGCACGCGGAGAAGTCGAGCGCCGCGAGCTCTTCGGCCGTCTCGATGCCCGGCGCGCGCAGCCCCGACGTCTCGGACGCGTTGGCCCCGGCGAACGCGAGGCCGCACAGCGCGAACGGCGCGAGCCCCTCCACCATCGGATCGACGTCCGCCGCGATCCACCCGTGCGTCGCGACGTGGACGTAGCGGGCGCCCTCGACCCGCGCGGCGAACGCGTCCGCCGTCGCGTCCGCGCCGAGCAGCGCCTCCGCTTGCTTCGAGAACCGCTCGGCGAACAGCCGCGCGACGGCCTCGGCCTCGAAGCGCGTCTGCAGCAGGCGCGTGAAGCGCCCGGCACGGTCGGCGACGGCGTCCGCGTCGGGCGCCGAGTCGAACGCGACGTCCCCCACGACCAGGAGGCACGGCTCGCCCGCGGGCGCCGCACGCGGCGCGAGCAGTCGTGCGAACGAGGTCTCGACGACGACGCGCGTGCGATCGCCGACGCGTTCCTTCTCGCCCAGGGGCAGCGCATCGAGCGGGACGAGGTGCAGGACGTCATCCGGACAGACGTGGAGCACGCGCACGTCGCCGGCCGCGGCGAGCACGGGGTCGAGCACGAGGGCGCGCAGGCGATCGCCGGCGATCCGCTCCATCGATTCGCGATCGGAAGCTCGATCGGGGCGCGCACCGCGATCGATCGGGGCGTCGATCGCCGCGCGCCAGGCCGTCGCGGCGGCCTCGACCTCGCGAATCGTGCCCAGCTCGACGCGCACCACGCCGCTGCCGGGTCGAACGACCCACGCGAGCAGCGACGGACCGTCGCCGTACGCGAGGTAGCCGACGGCGGCCGCGTCCGGCGCGAGCGCGCGGGCCACCGCGGGTGCGTCGACCTCGCCGACGAACGAACCGCGCGCGAGCAGCTCGCGGCGCATCGCGGCGTCGGCCTCGTCGCGCGCGCGGACCTCGTCCGCGAACCGCGGCGCGGCGTCTTCTTCGGCCGCAGATCGCGCGACGGCGGCCGCGAGACGCTCGCGGGCCGATTTCGCAGCGAAACGCAGCGCGGCCAGCTCGCGGTCGTCCGCCCGGTCGCACGACGGCGCCGCCGTCGCGACGTGTCGGCGCGTCTCGCACAGGGCGAACAGCGCGTCCTGCGCCGCCGCGTCATCGCGATCGAACGCGCGCGAGCACAGGTCGATCAGCCGCGACAGCCCCGACACGCGCTCGCCCGCCTCGCGCGGAGACGTCGCGAGCGCGTTGCGCAGCGACGCGCGGGCTCCACGGACGGCGTCCGCGAGGACGGCCCGCGCGCCGTCACGATTGCCCGCGGCGAGCCGCACTCCGGCGAGGTTCGTGCGGGACATCGCGAGGTCGGGATGGTCGTCGGGCAGCCGCCGCGCGCGGATCGCGAGGACGTCTTCGTGGATCGCCGTCGCCTCGGCGAGTGCGCCCGTGGCACTGGAGTCCTCGGAAGCACCGAGCGATGCCGCGAGATTGCTGCGTGCGGTCAGCCGCTCTGCGTCGTCTTTGCGACCGATCCGCTCGCGGCCGGCGACGATTTCACGCTCGATCACGATCGCTGCGTCCAGCTCGCCGAGCAACTTCATCGTCACCGCGAGATTGCCGCGCGCGAGCAGGAGGTCCGGGTCGTCCGGCGGACGCGTCGCCGAGAGCGTGGCGACCACGCTTTCCTCGAGCGCACGCGCTCGGGTCACGTCGCCGGTGCACTTCAGCGACGTCGCGAGGTTGGTCCGCGCCTCGATCACGCGCCGATCGCCGTCCTCGAGCTTGCCTTCGCGCTGAGCCAGCACGCGCTC
>CAZOLL010000171.1:0-8467 GCA_964580365.1 uncultured Phycisphaeraceae bacterium | reverse complement strand
CGTTCCTCAACCTGCGCATCGATCCCCGCGATCCGTTCCCGCGCATCGTGCCGACGCGCCGCGTGAAGGACGACGGCGCGCTCTACTTAGGCCCCTACGCGAACGCGGGCGCCATCCGGCGCACGCTGCGCTTCCTGCGCTCGCTCATCCCGCTTCGCGACTGCAAGGACACCGAGTTCAAGAACCGCGATCGTCCGTGCCTGGAGTTCGAGATCGGCCGCTGCTCAGCGCCGTGCGTCGGGAAGGTCGACGCCGAGGCCTACCACAAGGACGTCGAGCGCGCCGTGCGCGTGTTGCGCGGCGACACGCGCGACGTCGTCGCGACGGTGCGCGAGGAAATGGAGTCCGCGTCCGAGAACGAGCAGTTCGAGCGCGCGGCGCTCCTGCGCGACCACCTGCGCGGGCTGACGCATTCGCTCGAAAAGCAGGAGGTCGAGGTGCGCGATCTCGGCGACCTCGACGCGCTCGGGATCTGGCGCGACGGCGCGACGCTCGAGATCGTCGTGCTGTTCGTGCGCGACGGCCGCATCGTCAGCAGCTCCGGCTTCACGCTCGACCACGACCTCCCGGACGACGAGCTGTTGTCCGAGTTCATCCCGCAGTTCTACGGCTCAGGTCGGCCGGTCCCCGCGGAGATCCTCGTCCCCGCCGAGGTGTATGGACGCGCGGCGCTCGAGGAGTGGCTCGGCGAGCGCCGCGAGTCGCGCGTCTTCGTGCGCGTGCCGCAGCGCGGCGAGAAGGCGCGGCTGATCGAGCTCGCGAGGGAGAACGCGCGGCTCACGCTGTTCGCGTCGACGGACAAGCAGCGGCGCACGGCCGCGACTCTCGATTCGCTGCGCGACCGGCTCGGCCTCACGCGGACTCCGTCGCGGATCGAGTGCTTCGACGTCTCGACGACCGGAGGGAAGGAGACCGTCGCGTCGTGCGTGGTGTTCCAGGACGGGGAGCCGCGGCGGTCGGAGTATCGACGCTTTCGCATCAAGACGGCCGACACCTCCGACGAGTACGCGTCAATGCGCGAGGTCATCGACCGCCACTACCGCCGCACGTTCGCGGAGCGCGCCGAGCGCCGGCCTCCGGACCTTGTCATCGTCGACGGCGGCAAGGGGCAATGGAATGCCGCGCGAGAGGCGCTCGACGCAGCCGGCGGGAAATCACTCGACTTGATCGCCTACGCGAAGGGATCTCGCCGCGGACGCGGCCTCGTCCTCGGAGAGGGCGAGGAGGAGCGCGTGTTCACGCGCGGCGCGGGCGAGCCGATCGTCCTCGACCAGTCGTCGGCCGAGAACATGCTGCTGCAGCGGGTGCGCGACGAAGCGCACCGGTTCGCGATCTCGTTCCATCGGAAGCGGCGCGCCGGCGAGAGCCTCGCGTCGGAGCTCGACTCGATCCCGTTGATGGGGCCGCGACGCAAGCGGATCTTGTTCGAGCGCTTCGGCGATCTGGGTTCGATCCGCTCGGCGTCGGAGGCCGAGCTGGCGGCGGTGCCCGGCATCGGCGCGCGCGCCGCCCGTGAAGTCTGGCGCTTCTTTCACCCCGACGAGCCGGCGCGGGGGTGAAAGCGCCGGTGCGCCTCCTTCAGGCGCCGTCGGTCGACGTGCGTGTAGATCTCCGTGGTGGCGACGCTCGCGTGGCCGAGCAGCTCCTGAACGACGCGCAAGTCGGCGCCGTTCTCGAGCAGATGCGTCGCGAAGCAGTGGCGCAGCACGTGGGGAGAGACGTTCGAGCCGGCGAGTCCCGCGCGCGCCGCCTCGCGCCGGACGATGTGCCACACGCGGATCCGGTCCATCGGTCGGCCCGTGCGCGAGAGGAAGACGTGCGACGAGGGCTTGCCGCCGCGCGCGAGCACCGGGCGGCCGTCGCGCAGGTAGCGCTGCAACCAGGCGCGCGCCGACGCGGCGATCGGGACGACGCGCTCCTTCGATCCTTTGCCGAGGCAGCGCACGTATCCGGCGTCGAGGTGTAAGCGCTCGAGCGTGAGGCCGCACAGCTCCGAGACGCGGCAGCCGACGGCGTACAGCACCTCCATCATGGCGCGATCGCGCAACGCGATTGGCGACCCGTCGTCGCGGACGTCGAGCAGGCGATCCACGAAGCCCGGGTCGAGCACCTTCGGAAGCCGTTTCCAGCGCTGGGGCGAGCCGCCGCTGGGGCGGACGTCGCGTGGGATGCGGTTCGTCTCCAGGAGATACCGGTAGAACACGCGAATCGCCGACAGGCGCCTTGCGAGGGTCGATTCGGCCGCGCCGCGAGATTGTTCGGCCGCGAGGAAGTCGAGGATCGGCGCGGCGTTTCGGATCGTGAGCGATGAGTCCCCCGTCGCCGCGAGGTGCTCTCGATATCGCTTCAGGTCCCGCGCGTAGGCGTCGATGGTGGATGCCGCGAGTCCGAGCTCCGCTCGCAGATGCACCATGAACTCGCGGATGAGGTCGTCCAGGCGCGTGCTCGTCGAAGGAACTTGAACAGCGGAGCGGGCAACCTATATTGCCTGCCCCCAAAAAAGAACGGGTGGCGTCCCGTCGGAAGCAGAGCGATGTCCAAAGAGCGTTCCACCTCGAGATCGAACACCGGCGGCGCGAAGAAACCCGTCGCGAAGGCGGCCGCGAAGCCCGGAGCGAAGAAGGTCGGCGGCAGCGCGCCGCCCGCGAAGGCCGCCGCGCCGGAGCCCAAGGCCAAGCCGCCCGTGAAGTCGCCGCTGAAGAAGAACGAGCTCAACGTTTTCCGCGACCGCTTGCAGGAAAAGCTCGAGACCCTCGTCGGCGACCTGCGCAGCATGGAGAAGCAGGCGTTCAAGGCGGGCGACCAGGATGCGTCGGCGAACCACATGGCCGACTTCGGCTCGGACAACTACGAGCAGGACTTCACGCTCGGCCTGATCGAGAACGACGAGACGGTCGTCAAGCAGATCAACGAGGCGCTCGCGCGCATGAATGCGGGCACCTACGGCGTCTGCCAGGAATGCGGGCAGCCGATCCCGGAGGCGCGCCTCGAGGTGCTGCCGTGGACGCCTTGCTGCGTGAACTGCCAAGCGAAGCTCGAGAAGATGTGACCCGCCGCCGCTTCGACGCGGCCTGACATGTCTCCGCGAAAGCTGCTCCCGTTCGTGTTGGTCGCCGCCGTTGTCGCGGCGCTCGATCTCTGGAGCAAGAGCTACGCCTTCCGCTGGATCGCGGAGAACGGCCCGCGGCAGTTCACCGATTGGTTCTCGATCGTCGGACACCGCAACCCGGGCGGAATGTGGGGCGTCGGGCAGGGCTGGAACCCGTGGGTGCTGCGCGCGGTGCGCATCGCCGCAGTGGTCGTGATCTTTCTCATCCTCGCGAACGCGGCTTCGCGCGACCGACTGCAGATTCTCGCGCTCGGACTCGTCATGGGCGGCGCGATCGGGAACATCTACGACTCCCTCGCGTTCGGCTCGGTCCGCGACTTCCTCCGGTTCGACTTCGGGTTCCCGCCCTTCGATCCGTTCCCGACGTTCAACGTCGCGGACAGCGCGATTTGCGTCGGAGTGTTCTTGCTGGCGCTGCAGATGGTCCTGCCGCATCGGGCCGTCGCGTCCGCGGAGGCCGAAGCGGGGAAGTGAACCGACGCGTCGATTGGGGTAGAAACGCATCGTGCTCGACGTCCAGATCGGACCGCTTCGCCTCCAGAATCCGCTGATCTCCGCCTCCGGCTGCTTCGGTCAAGGCACGGAGTGCGACACGTTCGTCGATGCGCGCCGCCTCGGCGCGCTGCTGTTGAAGACCATCACGCTGAACCCGCGGCCCGGTAACCCGCCGCCGCGCATCGTCGAGACCGCGTCGGGCATCCTCAACTCGATCGGTCTGCCGAACAAAGGCATCGACCGATGGCTGTCGGAGACGCTGCCGAAGGTCGTCGGTCACGCGGACAAGCTGATCCTCAACATTGCGGGCGAGCGACTCGACGAGTGGCCGAAGATCGCCGCGCGGATCGGGGACCGCCGCGGGATCGACGCGCTCGAGCTGAACATCTCTTGTCCGAACGTCGAGGAGGGCGGGCTGCCGTTTGCCCGCGACCCGGAAATCGTCGCGGGGATCGTGCGCGGCGTGCGCGAGGAGACGCCCATCCCGTTGATCGTGAAGCTCGCGCCCGAATCACCGGACATCGTCGGCATCGCCGACGCTGCGCGCGCGGGCGGCGCGATTGCCGTGTCGTTGATCAACACGATTCGCGGGATGGCGATCGAGTGGCGGACACGGCGGCCGAAACTCGGCTACGGGATCGGCGGCTTGTCGGGCCCGGCGATCAAGCCCGTGGCGTTGCGCCTCGTGTGCGAGGTGGCGCGCGCGGTGAAGATCCCGGTGATCGGGATCGGCGGCATCGAGACCGTCGACGATGTCCTCGAGTTCATCGTCGCGGGCGCCACGGCCGTCCAGGTCGGCACTGCTTCGTTCCGCGACCCGCGCGTGTTGCCGCGACTGGTCGAAGATCTGCCGCGCCGGCTCGACGAGGCCGGAGTTCGACACGTCCGAGATCTCATCGGCAGCCTCCGGCGCGCCTGAAACCGCCGTTCGCGCAATCCGCCCATTCGCCGCGCTCCGAGCGAATCGCGGACAGTTCTGTCCGCGATTCGTGGAACGAGGATCAATCGAGGGCCCGGACTCGATACTTGACGCAGAGATTCGCACTCGGGGCCGCCGAGCCGAGTGTGAGTCATCAGGACGGTGGGTCCCGCATGCGTCTGGATCAACTCCAACTGAGCCATCTGCGCCGCGCGATCGAGATCTATCTCGAGATCGCGTACCGGGAAGGGGGCGCCCCGGCGGCCGTGCCGGTGTTCACGGGAGACGACCGGCGCGCGCTTCCCGAAGTCCTCGGCCAGCTCCTCGACGAGACGGCAAAGAACAAGTGCGAAGGGCAGGCCTATGCGCTCCGTCTCGGGAACTCGCGGTACAAGTTCATGAAGCTCCGACTCGCCGAACACCTGGTGCGCGGCGAGTTCTTCTTTTCGGTCGACACGCACGACCAAATGTTCGCCGACCCGAACGATCGCGAGCTCGCGCGCCTGAAGGAGTTCAATCGCGAAGTCGCGGAGCAGATCGAGGCCGCGTGGGAGGGCGCGACGCTCCCGACCGTCGCGCACCTGAAGGGGCTGGTCTCCTGCATGCCGATGGAGCGCGAGGCGCCGAAGGGCCAGCGCATCCTCCTCGTCGACGACGACGCCGCGATCCAGGACACGATCGCGCTCCTGCTCGAGTCGAAGGGGTACGCGGTCGACCGAGCGTGGAACGGCGAGGAAGCGATCGACCTGTTCGACCCGGATCGTCACGCGCTCGTGTTGATGGATGTCGAGATGCCGCGCATGTGCGGCGACGCGGTCTGTCGCGAGCTGAAGTCGAACCCGCGCACCGCGCGGACTCCGATCCTCCTCACCAGTGCGTGCGCGATCGACCTCGCCAAGGCCGCCGCGCCGGACGGCTACCTCCTCAAGCCGTTCCACGCCGAGACGCTGTTCCGCTTCCTCGACGCGCACCTCTCCGATGCGCGCCGCGGCTCCGTCTCCGCGTCCTCCGCCTCGCGTTGACTTGACTCGCCAGCACGGCTAACGTCGCGCGCTTCAACGGATTGCCGGGAAAAGTGTCGCGCGCGAGCGCGCCCGTGCGAACCCGCTCCGGTCGCGAAGACCCCGCTTCCTCCGCCTTCTCGCTTTCCCCGCTTCGATGGACTCCACCGACTTCTTCCAGCGCCTCGGCGAAACCCTCGACCGACTGTCGTTCGGGACCGGACGATTCCTCCGGGACATGTTCGGCAGCCGCAACCGGCGCGTCGTGCAGTCGCTGCTGCCGATCGTCAAGCGCATCAATGAACTCGAGCCGTCCATCGCGGCGCTCACGCCGGACGGGCTGAAGGCGAAGACCGTCGAGTTCAAGGAGAGGCTCGGGAAGGGCGAGACGCTCGACGACATCCTGCCCGAGGCTTTCGCCTGCGTGCGCGAGGCCGCGAAGAGGACGCTCGGCATGCGGCACTTCGACGTGCAGCTCATGGGCGGCATCGTCCTTCATCGCGGTCAGATCGCCGAGATGTCGACCGGCGAAGGCAAGACGCTCGTCGCGACCGCTCCCGCCTATCTGAACGCACTGCTCGGCAAGGGCGTGTTCGTCATCACGGTCAATGACTACCTCGCGCAGCGCGACCGCGATTGGATGGCGCCCTGCTATGAAGCGCTCGGGCTGAAGGTCGGCGCGATCCAGTCGAACATGCATGACCCGGCGCTGCGCAAGCCGCACTACGCCGCGGACATCACCTACGGCACGAACAACGAGTTCGGGTTCGACTACCTCCGCGACAACATGAAGTCGCGCGCGGAAGACCAGGTTCAGAAGCACCTGCAGTTCGCGATCGTCGACGAGGTCGACTCCATCCTGATCGACGAGGCGCGCACTCCGCTCATCATCAGCGGCATCCCCGAGCGCTCGACCGACAGCTACTACCGCGCGGATCAAATCGCGCGGCAGCTGACCGCCGAGGTCGACTTCGAGATCAAGGAGAAGGAGCACCAGGCGATCCTGACCGAGGAAGGCATCGAGAAGTCGCAGCGCATCCTCGGTGTCGAGTCGCTCTACACCGGTCAGAACATGGAGTGGCCGCACTACATCGAAACGGCCCTTCGCGCGCATCATCTCTACAAGAAGGACACGCAGTACGTCGTGAAGAACGACGACGACGGTCAGCCGGGGATCATGATCGTCGACGAGTTCACCGGCCGCTTGATGCCGGGACGGCGCTGGTCGGACGGCCTGCACCAGGCGGTCGAGGCGAAAGAAGGACTGCGCGTTCGCGAAGAGCTGCAGACGCTCGCGACCATCACCTTCCAGAACTACTTCCGCCTCTACAAGAAGCTCGCGGGCATGACCGGCACCGCGATGACCGAGGCGTCCGAGTTCCTGCGCATCTACAAGCTCGACGTCGTGCAGGTGCCGACCAACCGGCCGAACATCCGCAAGGACCACGAAGACGTGGTCTACATGACCGAGATGGAGAAGTTCGCCGCGATGGTGCGCGAGATCATCGAGGTGCACAAGACCGGGCGGCCGGTCCTCGTCGGCACCGTTTCGATCGAGAAGTCCGAGCGCGCGTCCGCGATGCTCGCCGACCCGCGGCCGATGACGATCTACCTCGCGCGCCATTGCGAGGCCGCGCTCGCCGAGCTGAAGAAGATCGCCGCGAAGCGCTCGAGCTGGCTGCCGGCCGACCTCGAGGAGCGCATCAAGGACACGCTCGCGCGTCCCGCGTTCATGGACTCCGTCGCCGCGCGCGCCGTTGCCGACGAGGTGATGCAGGCCGCCGAGAAGGAGATCCTCGCGTGGCGCCTCGACCAGGTCGCGCGCTACGCCGAGTGCGTCGACGAGATCAAGAAGGGCATCCCGCACAGCGTCTTGAACGCCAAGTTCCACGAGCGCGAGGCGCACATCGTCGCGCAGGCCGGCCGGCTCGGCACCGTGACGATCGCGACGAACATGGCCGGCCGCGGCACGGACATCCTCCTCGGCGGCAGCCCCGCCGCGCTCGCGCGCGACGAGGTCGGCCCGGGCGCGCCGGACGACGTGTATCAGGCCGCGTTCGCGAAGTTCAAAGCGCAGTGCGACGCCGAGAAGAAGAAGATCATCGAGCTCGGCGGTCTGCACATCGTCGGCAGCGAGCGCCACGAAGCCCGCCGCATCGACAACCAGCTCCGAGGCCGTACCGGCCGCCAGGGCGACCCCGGTTCGACCAAGTTCTTCCTCTCGCTGCAGGACGACCTGATGCGCATCTTCGCGCGCGATTGGGTCACGCCGATGTTGAAGCGGCTCGGCATGCTCGAGGGCCAGGAGATCGAGTCGCGCATGGTGTCGCGCGGCATCGAGCGCGCGCAGAAGAAGGTCGAGCAGCGCAACTTCGAGATCCGCAAGAACCTCCTCGAGTACGACGAGGTGATGGACCAACAGCGCAAGACGATCTACTCGCTGCGCCAAGAGATCCTCGAGAGCCTCGGGGAGGGGAGCGACGGCCAGGATCTGAAGGGGCGCGTCTTCGAGATGATCCGCGGCCTCGTGCAGAGGCAGATGAACGTCTACCTCGGCGAGAACAAGAAGGACTGGGAGCTCACCGACTTCTGCCACCGCCTGCATCAGGCGTTCGCGATCGAACTCTCGCCGGACGATCTCAAGGGCATCGAGCGCGAAGCGGTGGAGGAACGCGTGATGCAACGCGTGACCGCGACGTACGACCAGCGCGAGCAGGCCATCGGCCCGCCGATGATGCGCCAGATCGAGCGATTCCTCCTGCTGAACGTCATCGACGCGAAGTGGAAGGACCACCTGCACGCAATGACGCAGCTGCGCGAGACGGTGGGGCTGCGCTCGTATGCGCAGGTCGACCCGAAGAACGAGTACAAGCGCGAGGGCTTCGAACACTTCCAGCAGCTTCTGCACGGCGTCGAGGACGACGTCACGAACCTTGTGTTCCG